>JAUWRZ010000065.1 GCA_030610325.1 Sulfurimonadaceae bacterium
ACACCCCTGAGGAACTTTTACAAAATGCCGATACCGCCATGTATAAAGCGAAGAACAGCGGAAAGAACAGATATCACTACTATGCTGCATCGATGACAGAACGTATCTTTGAACGTTCTGTCACTGAAAGCTGTCTCAGAAACTCGATCGAGAGCGATAAGCTCCTCATCTATTATCAGCCTCAGATCAATGCCCAGAGTAATGCTGTCATAGGAGTCGAAGCACTGGTACGATGGGACCTTGCCGATCTCGGTATCATACTGCCTTCACAGTTCATGCCACTAGCAGAGGAGAGCTCTTTACAGCAGAACATCGATAACTGGGTGATGCGTCAAGCCATGACACAGACAGTCGAGTGGTATGAGCAGGGACTCAAGCCCGGCAGACTCTCTTTGAACCTCTCCATGAAACAGCTACTGGAAGAAGATTTTCTAGCACAACTGCACAGTGCCCTTCACGATACCGGTTGTAAGGCACAATGGCTTATCATCGAACTAAAAGAGGAGCAGATCATGGTCGATACTGAGAAAGCGATCTTACGACTACAGCAGATCAAAGACCTTGGAGTCGGTCTGACCATCGATGACTTTGGTATAGGTGCTACCTCATTGAAGAACCTCATACGCCTGCCAGTCACAAGACTGAAGATCGATGACTCCTTCGTCCGTAACATCCCCGAAAGTAAAAAAGATGCCGATCTCGTACGCTCTGTGATCGCCCTGACCAAAAGTATCGACCTCAAGGTCACCGCAAAAGGTGTCGAGACTGACGAACAGCAGGAGTTTCTGATGCACGAAGGATGTCAGGACCTCCAGGGCTACCTCTACGGTCAACCGATGCCTGCGGATCAGATGGGACAATATCTGCTAAGGAACAAAGAGCAAAACTCTTCTGTCGCCTAAGCTCCAGGAGCCTTTGTCATGTAATATTTGTTCACTTAAGTCAGCGGTATTGCCCCCTCGTTTCTTAGTCCATCATTAAATAAGATAGATTCTCTCTCATTTATGTTTAGTTGAAATTTATATCGTTAAAATGCCTCCATCAAACCACACACACAAGGACCCCTTATGCCAAAGATCAATAAATACGTTGATATCGATACTGTAGAGCGCGAAGCTAAAAAAGACCTGATCGACCGTCACTCACCATTCATCACTGTTACGGGTGAAGCAAAAAAAGGCGAGATGCTTGCTGTCAACGTCAAGATGGGTCAAGAGTACACACACCCGGATGATTTTGATCACTACATCGAAAGTATCACACTTTTCAATGGTGAGACTAAACTAGCGATGACAGCGTTTGTCCCAGGAACACTTGGAAATGAGAAATCTCACGCGGAAGTAACATTCAACATCCGTCCAATGGGTAAAAAACTAAATCTGGTAGCACACGGATACTGTACAAAACACGGCATTTGGGAATCAACTCCTGTCGTTGTAGAAGTAGCTGAGTAGTCACACCTTCACGATATAAGGCTTTAGCGCCTTATACTCCTCTTACCCATCCTGTTCCACCCTACCATTCATACACAGATCAATCTGATCCCAGACTCACTTTGAGTATGGCGACTATTTAATACAGTAGAAATAGTGTCTCTCTGAAAGTTTTGCATCTCTTACTGGACCCTCACTACTGTTTTGCACTATATTATAAGAGATCGCATCATTTTGCTCTGCTGTCCAGAACCAGGAATCTTTATGCTCGGCTATCTTATTGGCACCAATGATCTCTTGCATCTCATTAACAGATGGCAGCCGCATATCTTGTTCGAGACAACCCGGAAAAGCATCTGAGAACGGCAATCTATAGCGACTGACATAGAAGGAGATCCCCTTCTCTTTTTGTAAGGAGAACATCTCAGCTTTATAGACTATATCAGAAGTCAGTGTAATGCTCTTCTCGATCGTCTCGTACCCTTTTTTTGAGACACGTATCTTATATTTTCCCTTAGGAAGCTCTATACCGGCATGATAGACCTCCTTGATGTTAAGTATCTGTACCTTTGCATCTGAGGGTGAGCTCTTTATGGTCAATGCAAAAGGCCCAGGAGAGAGTGTGACAGAGTAACTCACATCCCGATCAAGATCTATCCAGAACGACCGGCTTATATACCCTTTTTTCGAGACTTTGATATGGTATTTACCTTCTACAAGAACTATCGCATCACTATAGCGAGGCTGGATGTTCAAGATCTGTATTTTCGCATCTAAGGGAGTCGTCTGTATGGTCAAGCTCCATTGAGCCAGATCAGGCACTGTCGGCTCCTCTACCTTTGTGGGCAATGTCATCTTCTCTGGTGCGGCATCCATCTGCATCAAAGCCTCCATCTCTGATATAAACGACTTATCAGTGGAGTAAAGCGACCAGACTCCCGCACTAATGGCAAGGAGGACGATAGCTACGATGACTCCTATTCTCAAGCGATACTCAGATGTAGCTGTGCTCTTCTTATTGAGGACACTGTTCTCAAGATCACTGTCGGCTAATCGCTCCAAGGTGCTGCTTTTTCGCTTTTCGACCTTCTGTTTGGCAGCATATTTCTCTTCAAGGCCCATATTTCTCTTCAACTGTGCCACACGCATCAGAATATACTTCTCTCTGGCATTAGCCTCCATCTGTCCGCTTAATACCAGTGCCTTTTGCCACACTTCCTCGTTAAGATCATTGTTTTCCAACTCTCCTCGAGCATACTCTATCAGTTCTGATTCATCTATATCAAGCTTATTGCTCTTCATCACTCGACCACTCGCCTTATGGGATATCTTCTAAGAAGATAGTATCAAAAAAAGCGTTTTATCTCACTTACGTTATGATCTGTTATTATTTAATGGAAGAAGATTGTTTTTAAAGGAGTAGATATTACACGTAAGCAGAGGTATAAAAGCTTGAAAAGTCTATGTTCGACAAGCTCCTAGGCAGCTGGTCGGTGCTTCTTTTTAAGCATCAGGTAAGCCAGGTTTGCTTTTTTACTTCGTTCGACTGCAGCAGCGATCGACTCTTCACTGAGACCGATCTGCTTATCTGGGTGATACTGCTCTAAGATACGTTTTCTGGCAAGTTTTATCTCCTTAAGCGATGATCTTCGAGGAACATCCAGTACTTTATAGGGATCATTACCTTTATATTCGATCTTATCTGCAGACTTTTTTTTTGGATGTTTTCTATCAGGAAGAATCGTCTTCATCAGTGTAAATAAACAGAACATGACAGCAGCCTTTCTATCCTATAAGTATAAGAGAATTTGATCTATAGGCTCATTAGTCACAAGAGCATCACACTCTTTGATCCCTAGTACTATTGCTGAGATCACCATTGGTAACACAGAGGCATCACAATATCATCCTTTATGTTACTATTTGATACGAATTGTTCACTAACAGATGTAGTCTAATAATGAGTATCGGTATGATTTTGACCTCATTTTTACCAAGAAGATGTTAGTATCTCTCATATTTTATCTTTAATAGGGTTATGGTCTATGGGTGATATCTTGACGGTTCATGATGCAGCAATACGATTTGGATTCTCTACAAAATATATCTATGCCAAGATACAGGCTGGAGAATTAAAATCACTGCGTAGACAAGGCACCACCTTTATCGACTCAGATGATCTCCTACCTTCTCCCCATGCTACCGTACAAGAGGATGAGATGATGGATGATGTACCCTCCTCATCTACCTCCATCAATGAGACACTTGAAGCCTTAAGTCACCAGATCGATGAACTTAAACATAGTGAACACTCCAGAATCAGTGAGATACCGACTGATGATCATAAGATGGTCGAGTTCCTCGAAACGCTTGTCAAAGAGCAAAAACAGCAGATAAGCGAGCTGCAGGAGAGACCACAGGTACAACCCTCAGATCAGGAGATGCTCGACTACCTTCGAGAGGTCATCACGCAACAGCGTCAACACATATCAGCACTTCAGGAGAAGCTTGAACGTTCACAAGACGAGGTGATCACCGCCATCAAAGATGCTAATGACAAGAAAGACGATCAACTCAAACAGTACATAGAGTTCCTCAACAATTCAACTAAAGAGCTTATCACGACACTTGAACATAAAGAGGATCCCACTACACCAAAAGAGAGGCATCTATCGACATACGATAGAGACCATGATGTAGTCGATATCGATGTAGAGATGCCTAGAGAACCGATTCCGATGAGCATCAGTGATTTCTTAAAGACAAAAGAGCTGACAAAAAAAGAGCGAAAGCACATCAAGAGTACCTTTCTCGCTGCATCGTTCAAAGATCATAAACGCTTTATCACTATAGACGGTAGACTCCATCTCTATCCCTATGAGTACTCCTATGACACCCTTCTCGAACATGCCCGAAAGCATAAGAACAAAGGAAAAGGTTGAGATCGTTCCAGGACCTGATGCTGTTGCAGAACCTCTATCGACTTAAGGCCGCCGGATTCGAATATGTAGATCCGGTAGTCGTCAACCACCGTAATGACGAGACCTTGCCATCAGAGTTGGGATCACTACATAAGATGGTCTCGCAATGTCATCTCTGCGACCTGAACAAATCACGCACCCAAGCTATGAGTGGTCAGGGGAACCCTGATGCAGAGGTGATGTTCATCGACGCTTATGTCTCGATGGCAGAAGATGAGAGTGGCTCATACTACGCCGGAAGGTCCGGGAGATCATTAAGTGATATGATAGAGAAAGTGCTTGGACTCTCCCGCGATGATGTCTACATCACCCATGCCGTCAAGTGTAGACCACTGGGTGCACAGACCCCCTCTGCTTCTGAATGGAACAGCTGCAGACCCTACCTGTTCAAACAGATAGAGCTTATCCGACCCAAACTGATCGTCACCCTCGGACCTGATGCCTATCATCTTCTTACCGATGACCAGAACAGCTTCGACCAGGTCCGGGGTGAGAAGATACGCTTTGGTGACTATACCGTCATACCTATCTACCATCCACAGTTCCTGCTTCGCAATCCCTCACTTAAACGTGATACCTTCACTGACCTTAAGACCATAAAGAGGTACCTATGACAAGATTTCTGATCTTACTGTTTCCAATGATCTTGATGGCGGAGAGTTTTCTAGTCTCTTCCATCCCACTCCCAAAGACTTATGTACAAGACCTTGACCCTTATGACTGTGATGATGAGTGTCTACGGGACCTGATCGATGATGGACAGATATTCAGTTTTCTGGCACATGCGAAAAAACGCTCGCAAGACCCTGAACTCAACGACATCCGCCTGATATTTGCTTCAGTGCTCAACCTCGGTTCTGCTCATCAAGGTGGCGAGATCAAGATCGCGATGCTTCTTCCTCACAAACGCATAGGACGCTATGCCTACTCTACGACCAACGCTGCTTTTGCCTACCTACTCACAAAAAACCAGCCTTTTGAGATAAAGAGCTTTGAGATCGAGGATGAGAGTAGCGAAGAGATCTCACGAGCTCTGGAGGAGATCGAGACTGAAGGGTTCTATTATGTCATCGCCCCTGTCACGAAAGAGGGAGCCAATACCATTGCCGGACTTGACACCGAAGTCACCATCTATATCCCTACTATCAATAAGCGCGATGTGGACACCTCCTCAGGCTCACTCTTCTTTGGAGGCATAGACTACCGAGCACAGATCGACACCCTGCTTACAGAAGCAGTCTCACCTCTGGTCATCTTTTATGACAAGTCACAACTTGGTAAGGAGCTTGGCAGCTATACGAAGGAGACTTTTCTCAACCCGGACATAGGCGATATGAACAATACAGAGCTCTCCGAGATCTCTGCGTTCTTTAGTGACTTAGATGAGGATACTGACCTAAACACTACTCTTGAGAGAAAGAGCTATAGTTATGCACTTAAACGAGATGTCTCAAACCTTGAGCATCAGATAAAAGAGAACGAGAAGATCCAAGACGGCAGTTTTATTCTCAACACCCCTATCGTCAAAAGTGGTATGGTCATGTCACAACTCACCCTTTACGATACGAATGTCACCAACATACTCTCCACCCAGATCAACTATGACCCGCTTCTCTTCTCGATGACACAATATCGTGACCGTAAAGGCATGGTCATCGCAAACTCCATCGGTGAGAACAATAACATCCTGATAGAGGCTAATAACCTTCTTGGTAATGACATCGTCTATGACTGGATAAATTATGCTACGACCGTCGGTACTGATCTTCTCTTTCAGATGATCACACAGGATGAGCGAGAATACGAGTTGCCCCTTGTCGACAATCAGGTCGAGTATCCCATCATGCTAAGTGAACCTTCCTACTCACGTTTTATAGAGCATATCCCCCTCTCAGCATCAGATATCTATGCGGCAGATGAGGCCTTCACTCCCTAAGTCCGAGATAGAACTCGACTGTCGCTTTGAGGATGTAATTGGGCTCAAACCCATACCTGTCTTCAAAGGTGATGATAGGCTGCAGGTCATAGACCAGATATTTCCGTGAGGACTGCTTCCTCCAACTTACACCAAGTGAATAGGTATGGATCCCTCTTTTAGGGGCATACCCATCCTCTTCCTCATCAAATGCTTTTGTCCTTCCATAAAGGCCGAGATAAACTGTCAGACTGGCCTTATCGGGAAGTGCATGATGGTGCGCCGGTTGTATCAGATAGGCCATACCCGGTTCAGCACTCTCCGTCGATCGCTGCATAAGCAGACTGAACATCTTATCTGATGATGTCGTTCGTTTAAAGTAGAGATCGGTCCACTCCTCAAGCTGATTGTCTCTGGAGTACCTTACATTCTGAGAAGGCTCTATGAACCAGGGACCGACAAGCTTCTCATACTTCAACGTCCATTTGGCAAAAGGATCGGTAAAACCGGAGAAACCAACTCTGACACGACTTTTGACAACATCAAACAGCCCAGTCAGGTTCTCTGCCCCGATAGCGATACCAGTGTCTGTCTCGTTCTCCGTCCCGTCAAAGTTCAGGTCTCGGCTTCGTCTTGTCTCATCCCCGATGATAAGGTCAAGTTTGTCTTTCGTCCGGGGGATCTTCAACTTGGCAGTGATACTGTGGATGAACTTACCCTCCCCCCGGAAGTCATAAGCATAACCACCGCGCAGTCGTACATAACTCTCATCTGTCAGATTAAGGAACTCCGCATTCTTCGAATCCATATCGAACCATCTTGACATCCAGTAGGTCTGCTTCGCATACTCATATTCATCTGTCTCGATCTGACTTGGATAGGATGATGTATTGTCCTCGTTCTCTTGGATATACATACCGATACTACTATTTTCCTCATCATCAGTAAAGCGGATATCTGTCATGGTATAATTGGCATCTATGGGTAAGTATGTCGTATTATCGTCTTCATCGAGCGTCGCATTCGTATCTTCATCAAAGAAGTGATAGAGACCATAGTCTATCTTCGATGCCATGATGATGACAGCTTCTGTACCTACATCATAAAAGTCATCCATGCCCGTTAAAAAATCACGGTAATAAAACCAGTTCGTACTATTACTATCCTCACTACCTGGTTCCATATCGAAGATGTCATATGAGGCAGTCTCCATATCTAGTAGTTCTTGTTGACGCATCCTGATCGTATGGCAGTCGATCTCCCAATCCTGCGGAAGGTGACAGGTCTCTTCAGGCAGAGTGGGGGTATACTTCATCTCTACCTCTGCAAGAGAGCCCTTTTGTTGTGCGACGACCAGAGAGACTATCATCAGGACCAATATAAGAGATCTCATCACTACCATCGTTATCTTATCTCCACATATGTTACAGATACTCTACTCAAATACATCCAACATCCCCGCCGGGATAGCCGCCATCTTCTCACCTCGCATACAGACAAGCTGTACCCTCATCTCAAAGAGCTTCACCTCATCATCTGTGTTATAGACAGACTGTGTCAGTAATAAAGAGACACGTCGCTTTTTGGTCATCTCTGTGCGTACCTCCAGCAGCTCTTCAAAGTGTCCTGAAGCGATAAAATCAGCATCAATATGTTTGACCACAAAATGGTACTCACCATCTACGGGAGACTTCCCTTTTGAGAAGAAGATCTCAGAGCGAGCACGTTCACAGAAGTTAAGATACTTGGAGTGATAGACTATCCCGCCAAGATCGATATCCTCATAATAGACTCTGACTCTATAAGAACCGCTATTGTCTTGCTGCATACATTTCCTTCAATAAAATATTTTAATGTATGCTTGCTTTAATTGTGGAAAAACGAACATGATCTAATGTTAGATTTTCTATTTTGTTAAAAGTAGAGGGAAAAAGAGAAGGTAAAAGATCATTTTAGAGTAGATAAGGCTCAAAGCCTCCAGATCTTCTAGGAAGAGAGTTCGTTCGCACACCTGATACATAAAGAGGTCTCGGGCATGACCTTCATCCGCGCTGTGGGGATCAGCTCTTCACATTCCAAGCAGATGCCATACTCAGGAGTATCGACTTTGTGCAGTGCATACTTGAGCCTGTTTAGCCGTATGCCTGCTTCATGAAGCCTGTGGACATTCAGCTCCTGCTCCTGCATCGCTTCAAGCCGCGTAAGGCGACCAAGCGAACAGTCAGGGGCTATTGGCTTACTGT
>JAUWRZ010000287.1 GCA_030610325.1 Sulfurimonadaceae bacterium
GCAGTGTAGTGATGAGTCTCTCACTGGCTTTTGCTTCCGGTGTCGTACTGCCTTTGAGCAGAAGTGCCGTCTGCTCCAGCAGTGCTTTCAAAGAGCTCAGCGGGTCAGCCTTCCCGGCGATCTTTGACTCCAGAAAGATGCCTGAATCAGCGATCTGCTTCTGCAGCGTCTTCTCATCCATCTTCTCAACAGTGGCGATAAAGCTCTTCAAAGCCCCCTGGGTCGCTGCGGAGCTATGGTCACGCCTGAGCAGATAGAGGAGCTGCTTCAGATCCGTAGTGAAGTTTCCCAGGTTCTTAAACAGCGGACTGCTCTTTAGCAGGTCTAAGAGCACACTGTTTGAGCGACTACTGCCAAGTGTATCGTTTAGAAGATCAGAGAGGACAGACTTAATATCTTTTGGCTGTGAGAGAACCGCAAGCTGCTCAGGTGTCGCATCTTTGAGTACGGCAGCAAGTGCTTTATTGCTGCTGGGAAGCATGATGCCGATGGATTTATCAGTCTGTATTGGGATCACTGTCGCGTACTCTTACTGTTAAGATATCTCTTAGCAGAGTATAACATAGCCTTTACGAGGAGATGAATATTCCCACTTAGCTTTCACCCCTTGTCTGCTAACAGCTTATAACCTTTTTGTAATAACATCTTCGATACAATCGCCCGTAATCACATCCCCATAATGGCATACCTAAAATGATCAACCTCAAAGACCCACAGCTCTATATCAACCGTGAACTCTCATGGCTTCAGTTCAACACCCGCGTACTCAAACAGGCACAAGACGACTCTCTTCCACTGCTTGAACGCTTAAAGTTCCTGGCCATCTACGGTACCAACCTTGATGAGTTCTACATGATCCGCGTGGCGGGATTGAAACAGCTCTTCAGTGCCGGAGTCATCGTCTCAGGTGCTGACCGACTCACACCGATGCAGCAGCTCCGTCAGATCAGAGACTACATACATCAAGAGCTTCAGGTACTTGAGTTCTGTCTTAAGGGTATCTTCAAAGACCTGGAGAAAGAGGGCATCTTCGTCAAGCGGTATGCACAGGTCAACCAGCATGAGAAAAACACCTTAAACCGCTATTTTCATGAACACATCTACCCCGTCATAGTCCCCATCGCCGTAGACTCCACCCACCCTTTCCCCCATCTCAACAATCTTAGTTTCGGGATGATCGTCAGACTCAATGATATGGATGAAGAGTCCGTCATACGTTACGGCATCGTCAGGGTACCACGGGTACTTCCCCGCTTTGTCGAACTGGACAATGGGATCTATGTGCCAATAGAGAGTGTTGTCGCTGAGCATATCGGCAATCTCTTTCCTGGTTATGCCTTACAGAAGTACGCCTCTTTTCGTGTCACACGAAATGCCGATATCACCATAGAGGAGGAGGAAGCCGATGACTTTATGGAGATCTTGGAAGAGGGTCTAAAGCTTCGTAGAAAAGGGAAACTTGTCCGTCTTGAGCTTGGTATCCATGCCGATGAGGACCTTATTCGTTTTTTCAACCGCCATGCCAATGTAGACCAGGACGATATCTATCACTTCACCACCATCTTAAACCTCGGAAGTCTCTGGCAGATCGTCGGGAACAAGAACTTTGTCCACCTGCTTGCTCCCCCTTTTAAACCAAAACTGCTTCCACCCTTTGATACGAATGAGAGCATCTATAATATCCTCGATAAACGTGATGTCCTGCTCTATCACCCTTATGACAGTTTCGAGCCTGTCGTCAAACTGATCCAGACAGCGGCCAAAGACCCTGATGTCGTCTCCATCAAGATGACACTCTACCGATCTGGCAGTAACTCACCGATCGTCAAGGCACTGATAAGTGCAGCCGAATCAGGTAAGCAGGTGACCGCTATGGTCGAGCTAAAAGCACGCTTTGATGAGGAGAACAATGTCATCTGGGCACGTGCTCTCGAGAGTGCCGGAGCACATGTCATCTACGGGATCAGCGGTTTCAAGGTCCATGCCAAAGCCGCACTCGTCACCCGCCGTGTCAATGGTACCTTGAAGCAATACGCTCACCTCGGTACCGGTAACTATAACCCCACTACAGCCAAGATCTATACCGATGTCAGCTATATGACCACTAACGTTGAGATCACCAATGACCTCACACGCTTTTTCCACTTTCTGACCGGTTTTAGTAAAAAAGGGAGCCTGAACAAACTCTACATGTCTCCGACCGAGATCAAACCAAAGATCCTGGAACTGATCAAGAAAGAGGCAGATATGGCTTCAGAGGGACATATCATCGTCAAAGTCAACTCTCTCGTCGATGAGGATGTCATCAGGGCACTCTATAAGGCCTCCATGGCCGGGACAAAGATAGACCTTATCGTACGGGGCATCTGCTCCCTGCGTCCAGGCATCAAAGGGGTAAGTGAGAACATCCGGGTCATATCGATCATCGGAAAATATCTTGAACATCCACGTATTGTCTATGCCAAACATGCCTCTCCGAAGATCTATATCTCCAGCGCCGACTGGATGCCGCGAAATCTCATCCGCCGTATTGAGCTTCTCACAGGCATCGAAGATGAAGAGCTTACAGAGAGACTGCTACAGATGCTTCAGCTTCAGATCTCTGACAACGTCCTTTCCCATGAGCTCAACAGCGACGGCTCCTATATCAAGATCAAAGCAGATAAGACAAAGATCATCAACAATCAGCGCCTGATAGAGAGTTTTACCAACAAAGCCCATAAAGAGTCCAAGAAAGAGACGACAAGCTCTACACATCAGCTCAGCAAACGACTCTTTTCAGATAGTTAAGGAGAAGACTTTGACCTACCCTTTTAAACAGTGGTCACCAACACTTGGTGAAAAGACATGGATAGCAGATTCGGCAGATGTCATCGGCAATCTTACCATCGGCAAAGATTGCTCGATCTGGTTTGGTTGTGTAGTACGCGGCGACGTGCACTACATCACCATCGGAGACCGTACCAATATACAAGACTTGAGTATGGTCCATGTGACACACTATAAAAAAGCCGATATGAGTGATGGAAACCCGACTATCATCGGGAGTGATGTAACTATCGGACACCGGGTCATGCTCCATGGCTGTACGGTCGAAGATGCCTGCCTGATCGGGATGAGTGCGACTATCCTCGATGGTGCTGTCATCGGCAAAGAGTCCATCGTCGGTGCCGGAGCGCTAGTGACAAAAAACAAAAAGTTCCCACCAAGATCACTTATCGTCGGCTCCCCTGCCAAAGTGGTCCGTGAACTGAACGATGAAGAAGTAGCTGAACTCTATGCTTCGGCAAAGCGGTATGTTAGTTTTAAAGAAGATTATAGATGATTAGGAAATGGGAAGTGGGGAATGGGAAATAGGTAAAGGTCTAGTTGGTATGATCCAGGCAAAGTCATCACACTCTCCGCTCCTTCCTATTGCCCATTCCCTTTTCCCTAGTCCCCAAAAAGAAATATAGATGGATCTTTTCTTTATCGCAGATATTATCGGGATCATCGCTTTTGCCATCAGTGGCTTTTTGACAGGTGTCCGGCATAAGCTCGACCTCTTAGGTCTGACTATCGTCGCCTCACTGACTGCACTCGGTGGCGGGATAATCCGCGATATGATCCTCGGCCGGACCCCTTTTGCCTTTAATGAGTACTA
>JAUWRZ010000344.1 GCA_030610325.1 Sulfurimonadaceae bacterium
AAAATATTCACTCAAACCTCTCTGTCTCTTTAAAATATTCCTTCTTCAACGTCTTATCGGAGTCGTCACTTATCTGATCATCTAACATCCCAATAAAACTACCTGTTCTTTTTTTTGCACTTTTTTCAATGGTATCCAAGATAGTCGGTTCTTTCGTAATGGCTTTCAGATAGAGGTTGATCGCTTCGCTGAAACTTTTATGTCTTGTCATCAAGACTTCAGCTGCAGAATCGATCAACTCTTTATCCAACAAAAAGTTTTTGCGGACTTTTATTGCATTCATACTGTGCTCCATTATTTATACGCATATTTATTATACACTATTTTTTATACATACCAAAGAATAACAATCGAGTAGGCTCAAGGATAGATGTTTTCCAGAACATATAGTGGCATAGGACTTTACTTTTTCTTAATATTACCTAAATACATACTTCAAGTATAACCTCTTCAAAGAGTGGGTAAAACACTGCACAAGACGCTCTTTTGGGCTATAATAAAACAAAGGGCACTTCTAAAGACACTGTGTGTCATCAGCGTTATTAGAAGTGCCCAAATCGACTACATCTAAAAGGTTGCAGATATGATAAAGATCGTTTTAAGTATAGTGTTATTAGGCACATTGATGTTCGCAGATGAGTATACGGCAGAAGATAGGATCAAGGATATGCAGGAGCTTGATACCGCGATGTCACTTATCCAGAAAGGTTTTATGTACAGTGAACTTTCTTATATCAAAGAGGGTGTGCAAGGTATAAAAGATAACGCCATAAGTGTCGAACCCCCGTTAAAAGGAGATGAGAAGCATTTTAAAAAGGATGAGACATTCTCATACAGATATACCAAACGGGAGACTGCCAGGATGATCGTGCATGCTGATGATATAGTCCAGGACTTTCAAGAGGGCAATGAGAAACAGGCACTGAACACCTATACGAAGATGCTAAAACAGTGCATGAGTTGTCATGCAAAAATACGTGCATGGTAAGCTCCAGTAGTCACTGAGACTACCTCAAAAGAGTAAGGCTTCCTCCGGCCTTACTTAGCACAGCAACATCACACTTCGGCTCTTGTCAAATACAAAAAGGCGATGATCGCGATCACGATAATTACGATGATCAGTACCATAAGGATGAAAAATATTTTTCCTATCATCGATTTGGATCGACTCAGCCTTCGTACAAGATAGAGAGATCCAAAGGCTAATAGAGCCATGATGATATAGCCTATGAACGGGACATAAGCAATGATCCAGCCCAGTATTATCGCCATCGCAGTCAGACCTACTCCCAGGATAAAGGTGGTGTTTGTAGTCTCTTTGACTGCAAAAGTACTCAGTCCTGGGAGTTTTCTGACGATCTTGACCAGTCGCTGTCGTAAGATCATAGCCGTGACAAGCATAAAGATAAGACCACCGGCTCGCGCAGGCCACTTTTCAGAACTGTTCGCACTCTCTTCACTTTGCAAGATCACTGCTGCGCTGTGCTCAGCCTTCTTTACGATCACAAGATCATCGGGACCTACAGTCTCATTGGCCTTGATGCTGACCACCTGCTCGGGAGCTTGATGTAAAAGTGTCGACTGACTGCTCGTATTTACTTCGTTGATCATCAAGATAAAGCTGGCTGCGAACAGCATCAACAGCCCAAAAAATGCAGCATAAGCACTCTCTACTTTTTCTACAAACTCACCAAGATGTCTTAGTTGGGCAGGGTCCACACCATCTATCGACTCATAGAGGTCCTTCTCTTCATACATCTCTATTCCTTTGCTCTCCAAGTCTCACATCATCGCATCTTTACCAGTGCTCTGGCAGGACTTTTATCGCAAAAGCCGTACTCGTTCTCAGCCTGATAGTGACCCAAAGGTATCATACTTATCAATCGATCGGGATATAGATCTCTGTCTTTAAGTTCTCTGGCTGGACCTTTCTTGGGTCCATATCCAGATACTTCTCTATCCTTGGCCTTGCACTCGGCTCAATGCCTTTCACTGATGCCCAATCTGCGATCTCATCATACATCGATCGTAAGCGTTCATAAGGACCTACATGGAAGAACTTGGCATATTTTCCACCCTCGATCACTTTTCTTAAGACGTCCCCTGAGAGTGCGATCGTGTCATCATCACAGCTGATGCAGGCATCACACCTTAACTTATCTGCGCTGACTACATTTGGGTTATCGTGCCCGATGCCTAAACGCATGACACCTTTCCCCAGAAGATCTTTATTGCGCTTTGTCATCTGCATATCCGCAAATCGCGTCAATGTGTCCCAAGCTTCTTGACACGAGAGCATATAGTCTCCGGTCTTTCTTACATATAAGACATCGATCGGTTCAAGTTCTATGATCCTTGGTGTTAACATCCTCTTCCTTTTTTACTCATAAGAGACTCATACCGATCTCATCACTACTGCTGTTTAAAACGCGTCGATTACCATGGAGTATATGACGAGATCCCTTTGGATATAAGGGGCTTTGACAAATACTTCCTGTGACAGCTGACTTCATCATCTATCTAATGATACAGTCTATATTAGAGAGGGGTATTACAACACTAGAACGTATTTGACGTTCATTGTATTGCTATAGCATGCTGTACGATCACCAAAAGAGCTATTGAAGGGGTCTGACACCTATCAAGCACTATTTGGTAATGACACTGCCCACACTTTCTGTGTTGTCATTCAACAGATGTGCTTCGGCCATGCTAACACGCCTTGGAGGAGAAAGATGACTAAAGGCGTTGGAGGCGTCCAAGGAGTACAGAAGAGTTAGTCTCCTTGTAGATCGCGACAAGGATAAAAGATCTGATCAAGCTGCACATCGGATGAGAGGTCATTATACCCAAGCTGGACTCGTTCGAGACAAGCTCACGTACTAAAACAGTTCGACTTACACTGAGGATGAAAAAAGTCCAGCGTCTTAGTGCATTATCCACCCAATGAGTAGGACCAGTTGATTCAGTTTTGTATTACGATTTATTTCAGCCACAACATTCTCTTTAGTCCTGCACTCTTATCAAGATCATGGCGTACTGCCGTAGATATACTCCATATCTGGGCGTTCAGTCGTGTAATAGTGTACCCATATGTATATGTGGTTAAAGAGTGCGACGAAGATAGCTGCTTTCGATAAAAGCAGCAGACCGGGCAGGTAGAGGAT
>JAUWRZ010000023.1 GCA_030610325.1 Sulfurimonadaceae bacterium
AGAGCCTTCCAAGCTACACTCAAAAGCAGACTCGACCTTACTCTCATCATCACTGACTACCAGCAGTTGTGAGCCCTCTTTCATGATATCTGTCAGGAGGAGGAGGACACTATGCAGTCCGCTCTCCTCTTTAAGTGCTTTAATATCGGCGAAGAGTTCCTCTTTCAACGTATCAAAGACGCTTACATCGACGACTTCGAGCTGTCCTACACCTACTTTCTCACTTCCCATAGCAAACTCTTTGTAATCACGAGTCACCAACGCTCTCGGTGTCGAACCCTTGACAGCGGATTTGACGATGAACATCTCCATACCAAGGGCTTTGTAATCCTCGATCTCAGCGATGGCTGCCAACTCTTTCACCGCTTTTGTATCTATTTTCGTACAAGTAGGTGATTTAAAGATGACCGTGTCACTTAAGATGGCACACATCATCATACCGGCGATCTCTTTTGGGATCTCGACACCATGATAGTCATAAGCCTCTTTTATGATGGTATTGGAGCAACCCACAGGACGGATCCAGCACTCAAGTGGCGTAGAAGTCGTCAAGTCTCCAAGTTTGTGATGGTCATAGATACCAAGTATGGTCGCTTCCATGATATCTTTCGGGGCCTGCCCCAAGTCTGAGAAATCGACAATATAGACGTTCTCACCCGCATATGAGCTCTTTAGCTCCGGGACCTCTCCCCCAAACTTGTCCAATATGAACTTTGTCTCGGCTGAGATATCTCCCTGACGAGTCGGCACACACTCCTCACCCAACTGGTTTTTAGGATAGGCTAAAGAGATAGCCCCTACGATCGAATCACTATCGGGATTCGTATGGCCAAATATATATGTTGACATGATCAAGACCTCATCTAAAATGATTTTTGCGATTATACTGAGTTTTTTGCTTGATGAGATGACTTTCTCTTTTTTTTCAATATCTTGAGATCAAAACGGCACACAAAACACCTTAAGAAAGATAGAATATAATTGCGCAACTAAAACAACTGGAGATATTAATGTTTGGACGTTCAGAACTAAAGACATACGACTACACTGCTGAAGAGATGGCAGCATTTCAATGGGCTAAGATGACCACTTCAAAAGGTGTTATCTGGATAAAGCTTTATGGCGATGAGACACCAAACACTGTCGCTAACTTCGCGACACTTGTAAATGACGGGTACTACAACGGTCTTGATTTTCACCGTGTCATCCCAGGCTTTATGGCTCAAGGCGGCTGTCCGACAGGTACAGGTACAGGTGGTCCTGGTTTCGCTATCGCTTGTGAGACTGCACTAAACACACATAAGCATGTCAAAGGTACTCTATCTATGGCACACGCCGGTCCAAACACAGGCGGATCACAGTTCTTTATCTGTTTCGTCCCTTGTCCACACCTTGATGGCGTGCACACCGTCTATGGCGGTATCGAAGCTGATGACGTAGACTCAATGGCAGTCCTTGACAGCGTCGAAGGTCAAGACGCTATTGAGACTGTCGAGATCTTGGCAGAACGCGCATAGCGCAAGAAGGAAAGAGGGTGATGGAAAGTGGAAAATGGCTAAAGAGAGATAGACTTTTCTACCCTTACTGCCATCTCCTCTTCTCTCTTCCCTCTTTCCCCTTCCCCACTACCAAGGCATTACCTTGCTAGTCCACATCTGCTGCTCAGTCGACAGCCACTTCTTTCTAGAGAGACTTCAAAAAGAGTATCCCCAGGAACAACTTACCGGATTCTTTTACGACCCCAACATCCACCCCTACTCCGAATACCGCCTACGCTACCTGGATGTACAGCGATCTTGTAAAAAGCTTGGTATCGACCTCATCGAAGGTGAGTATGATCTGGAGAACTGGATGGAAGCGGTACGCGGACTTGAGAACGAACCCGAAAAAGGCAAGCGCTGCGAAGTCTGTTTCGACAAACGTTTTGAGGTCAGCGCACACAAGGCACTTGAACTGGGTGAGAAGAGGATGACCACGACACTACTGGTCAGTCCACTAAAGTCACAAGAGCAGCTGCAAAAGAGTGGTGAAGCTTTTGAGAAAGAGCATGGTGTCGAGTTTGTATTCGTCGATTATCGAGCTAATGGCGGTACACAGGAGCAAAGCCGAGTCACGAAAGAGCAGCAGCTCTACCGACAGGACTACTGCGGCTGTCTCTACGGCTTGACTATGCAACGTGAGGGTCAGGATCGACTGATGGATGAGATGTTCTCACCGATCACCGAACAGGCCCTCCCCGCTTCCATCGAAGAGCGCCTTGCGATGTATGAGAAGCGGATGGAGCTTGAAGATGAGGACATCGATTACCGTATCATCAAACAGAAGTTCCTCAACTACCGCCAGTTCTCCTGTACCCTTATAAAAGGCAAAAGAGAGATGATCCCCGCTCACGCTATCGCCTACTCTACCCTTCCAAGAAAACGGGCTCAGGGGAAGATCGAGTATGCCATAGATGATATCCACTATATGAACCGTGAAGAGATCCGTTTTATCACGCTCAAAACATTCGAGCATCTGGTAAAAAAAGCTTACACTTCACTTACGGAGCTGATCTTTGACCCGCCATCTCAGGCAGAGGAGCTGCATCTACGTGATCTCATCACGGGGAGTCCATTTGATCTGACACCTATCATAGTAGTCGAGAGTATCCCAGAAGGAAAGTTGACCCTTAAGCTTGATGCAAAGGTCTATGAAGACACAAAAGAGCAGTTAAAAGTCCTTGTGAGTACTCCATAGAAAAGAGGTCATACTTTCCCATGCGAATATGGCTTACACTACTTTTATCTCTGGGCATAAGCTATGGCGCCGACACACCTGAAGATATCGCGACAAGGGCCTATCAGGCCAATATCAATGCACTGATGGTCTTTACCTCACAGGAGGGTCTAAGCTCCGGCTACTACCGTTTTACCAATATCGGGGCAGAGATGAACGTCGCCCACCTCCCCTTTATCTACCACCTTTCCCCTTTTTCAGACGATGAGAAGATAAACTTCTTTGTAGTCGGTAATGTCGGCTACAGCAGGACTTCACTCTATGAACCGATCGACGTCGAGACAGATCGTTCTAACTCTGAACGGCTTGAGTATGACAACAAACTCCAGACCTATACAGGAGGTCTTGGATTTGGCCTGCGTTACAGGACTGACTACGGTATCGACATCCTTGCAGGCTTAGAGTTCATCTATTCACGCACAGGCATAACACTTCGTGAACCCGATGATGATATCGGCGACGCTATCGTCGATTTCTTCAATGGGAAGTTCAACAATAACTTGACCTATAAACTTCTGACACAGCTTGAATATCATAAGCAGTACAAAGGGTACAGACCCTATGCGAAGTTAAGCCATAAGCGCTATGAGACCAAAGCCGGTTTCAACTTTGAGGAGCTGACCTCTTTTTCGACGCAGGCCAGTGTCACCTCTCTTGGAACCGGGGTGGAGACACCGGCTCTTTACACACATGATAATATGTCCCTGACACTCGAAGGGTATCTATATGCACATTATCTCGGTGGTGATATCGTCGATGTGGTCGAGTTTAAGGCATATAGTACAGTAGGTGCAGTGGCCTACTGGTATACAAAGAACAACCCCGATTGGGCTGAACGCTTTTTTCTTGAAGTAAGTACGGTCAACTCCGGCGGTCTGGAGGGGTATAACCTGGGGATCGGGTTCACTGTCGATTTTTGACTCCGCTCAACAGGTGCAGGTGTTTTACTGTAGATAGACAGCTTTAAAGAGCAGGATGACTTTGCCATCTTGCAGCAACTGCATCTCTTCACCACTGATCTTATAGCTCTCCACCCTCTCAAGTGTCTGAAGAAACTGCTGCTCATCACCTATGTTTGGACACATCATCCTGCTCCCGGCCATCTGTGAGAAACTCAGCGACTCCCCCTCAAGCGTATAGCCTCCCATTAGACGATTACAGCCCCCTGAACCTGTCACACGGCCATCTTCGCCCCGTAAGACAATTGTGCTTCACGTCCTTTTTCAGCTACTGTGACATCTTGATCCTTTAACTGGACCAGCTTCCAATAGGTCTCTTTTAAAGAGGAGTCCGGTCTCTGTTCTTCTCCACAACCTGAAGCGAACATAATGATCGTCGAAAGTGTCATGATGGTGACCCATCTACGCCATGTGGACATCTTTTACCCTTTTTGTAGGTTTTGATGAAGTGATTATAACTGACCATACTAATAATCACTAAAAACTGTGAAAGAACATCTCATACTCTCCCGTTTCACTCAACTTTTCTACCAATAGTGATAGACTGACATACTGCTCAAAAAGGTCTACATTTGTCATCACGTCTTACTCTATTGCTTCTCTTACTTTTTACTATACTCCACGCTTCTGATCTGGAAAACACAGACGCTCAAGAGGAGGGTTATATCGATCAAAAACACAAGGAACTCTCTGACCAGGTGATAAAGTGGTCGACCTATATCGATAAGAACCTTGATGATACGATCAAGCACTATCAGCCTTCCGATAGCAACAAGACATCACCAAAAGATGCTAATGGCTCTGATACACTCAAAACCGAGGATGAGATCAGCTCTCAGGATATCGACACCTTTTTCCAAAATGAGAAGTTCCTTGATGAGACCGAAGAGTCCTTCGTCCGGCTTAGGACAGAGATCCGGCTCAACTCCAAGGAGAGTTCAAAGCTCAAGCTTAAACTCAAAGCCAGCCTTGCACTCAGCCGGAGCCGACAGGATATCAAGTTCTTTATCAGCGGCGATCAGGAGAATGTAAAAGACTTTATCGAAGAGGAGGATGAGGCAGATAGAAGACCGGAACTTGGGCTGGACTTCTTCACCCCTTTGACGGAGAAGATCGCCTCAAAATACTCCGTCGGTATAAGTGGTATCTACCCCTTTACCCGTGCCCGCTACTCTATGACCCATAAGACAGACCTCTGGACCATCGAACCGGTCCAGACCTTTCAGTACTCTCTCAAAGACGATTTTGAAGAAGAGACACAGGTCTACCTTGACACTCCGCTGATGGATACGACACTTTTCAGGATAGAGCTTGGTCGCGGGACAGAGTCCCGACAGAAAGGCATGGACTATCTGGGTGCACTGCATCTCTTCTGGACACCCATACCAAAGACCGGACTGCAGTTTACCCAGGCCTTTTTTGGCAACACCAAATATGAGTACGTCACTGATGATTCAGTCGAACCTGTAGAGACAGATACCTACGGAGGTATCAACAACTACCTCACCTCCCTTACCTGGCGACAGAGCATCTTTAGAAAATGGTTCTTCTATGAGGTATCACCCGGTGTCAACTACAGCATCGTCTATGATTACGAACCAAACTACCGCTTCTTTGTCAAACTTGACTTCTATTTTGGACACATCAAGTAGTCATAAAAACCCTTTCAAACAGATAATTCACACCTTCTAAAACATACAGAAACAATAATATACACTTATCCTTAGCTCTTCCGGAACATCATGTACATACAAACAGTACGACATCAACCTCATATTTCACATCTTGATATCACCCTAGATAATATATTGAAAATCTATTTTTAACCATTTCTTCGCTAGAATAAGCTAATTTTTCGCATATAAAGGCTTATGTACATGTTAGACGTTGTAGAGATCCAGAAGATAATCCCACACCGCTACCCGTTTTTACTGCTTGACCGGGTCACAGAGCTTACACCAGGCGAGTCACTTATCGGTTTCAAAAACGTCTCGATCGCCGAGCCGATCTTTCAGGGTCACTTTCCTGGCCACCCTATCTACCCGGGAGTGATGATCCTTGAAGGTATGGCTCAGGCCGGCGGTATCCTGGCTTTTAAAAGCATGGGTGATATGACTGAAGAGGAAGCTGCAGAGAAAGTCGTCTACTTCATGAGTATCGATAAAGCGAAGTTCCGAAGTCCTGTCCGCCCTGGTGACCGCCTGGAGTACCGTGTCAGCGTGATCAAGAACAAAGGTACTATCTGGGTACTTAAGGGGATGGCCTATGTGGACGATGTACTCGTCGCAGAAGCTGAACTCAAAGCTATGATCGTCGATAAATAGGGCCTGACTTGAGTAAGATCTCCCCTTTAGCCGTCATTGAAGACGGTGCTAAGATCGCTGATGATGTCACGATCGCCCCATTCTGTTTTGTCTCTGCTGAGTCGACTATCGGTAGCGGTACCGTTATCGATCATGGTACCTGTATCTACGGAAAGACGACCATAGGCAAGAACAACCATATCTTCTCGCACGCCGTCTTGGGTTCTATCCCTCAAGACCTGAAATTTGCAGGAGAGGATGTCGAATTGATCATCGGTGATCATAACACCATCCGTGAGTTCACCCTTTTCAACCCTGGTACGAAAGGCGGCGGCGGGAAGACCATCATCGGCTCACACAACCTCTTCATGGGTTATGTCCACCTTGGGCATGATGTCATCATAGGAAACCACTGTATTTTGGCCAATGCTGCTACACTCGCCGGTCATGTTGAGATGGGTGATCATGTGGTGATAGGCGGTATGACACCGGTCCACCAGTTCGTCCATATCGGTGACTATGCTATGGTGGGCGGTGCATCTGCACTCGCACAGGATATCCCGCCTTACTGTATGGCCGAAGGCAATCGTGCCGGGCTTCGTGGGCTTAACCTCACCGGGCTTCGTCGACAGGTAGAGCGTTCAGATATCAATGTACTCAAATCTGCATATCGAGAACTGTTTGAATCAGGACGACCTTTAAAAGAGAGTGCTGCCACACTGCTTGAAAGCAGTGATAACAGCTATGTGAAGAACCTTTGCGACTTTGTCCTGAAGACAAAACGCGGTATTCCTTTTGAACGAAGGAATATCGACACTGAAAGGAGAACAGTATGATCCATAGACACTGCAGCTTTTGTGAAGCACAAGAGAGCGAGGAGAACCCGCTCATCGCCGGAAACGGAGTCTACATCTGTAAGAACTGTGTCTTTTCCGCCTATAAGATCATGTTCGGTGATGAGGATGAGAAGAAAGACCCGAAGCTTGTCGATGCTGTAGCCCAACTGATGACTCCAAAAGAGTTGAACGATTTTTTAAGTGAGTACATCATCGGTCAGGAGCGTGCCCGTAAACTGCTCTCTGTCGCTGTCTACAACCACTACAAGCGGATCTTCAAACACGACGCTGTCGATGATGATACCGAGATCGCCAAATCAAATGTCCTGCTCGTAGGTCCAACAGGAAGCGGAAAGACCTTGATGGCACAGACCATCGCCCGTGTCCTTAATGTCCCTATTGCCATCGCTGATGCCACCAGTCTGACCGAAGCTGGTTATGTAGGTGAGGATGTCGAAAATATCCTTACCCGTCTGATGCAGGCCGCTGACGGTGATGTCGAGCGTGCCCAGCAGGGTATCGTCTTTGTCGATGAGATCGATAAGATCTCACGTATGAGTGAGAACCGCTCCATCACCCGTGATGTCTCTGGTGAAGGGGTACAGCAGGCTCTCTTGAAGATCATCGAAGGTGCACAGGTGAACATCCCTCCAAAAGGTGGACGTAAACACCCTAACCAGGACTTCTTACAGATCGACACCTCCGGGATCCTCTTCATCTGTGGTGGAGCCTTTGACGGTATGACCGATATCATCCAGCGTAAACAGGGTAACAACATCCTTGGTTTCGGCCATGACAAGAAGACAAAAGATGAGCAGGAAGCGACACTCGACATGGTCGAGCCTGATGACCTTATAAGCTACGGGCTGATCCCTGAACTTGTAGGGCGTCTGCCTATCATCGCGTCACTCAACGAGATCAGCGAAGAGGATATGGTCCAGATACTTACTGAACCGAAGAACTCACTCGTTCGTCAGTACAAAAAACTGTTTGCTATCGACAGTGTCGAACTCACTTTTGAAGACGATTCGCTCCTGGCTATTGCCGCTAAAGCGATCAAACGTAAGACAGGAGCACGGGGTCTACGCGCTATCTTGGAAGAGATCATGATCGATATCATGTATGAACTTCCAGAATATGGTGGGTATGAAGTCGTCATCACAAAAGAGGTCGTCGACTCCAGTGAGAAGCCTCTCTATATCAAACAGAACAAACAAAAAACAGCATAGGAAAAGTGCATGATCTTTAACAAACTTATCGGTCTCTTCTCAAGTGACCTGGCTATTGACCTTGGGACAGCGAACACACTTGTCATAGCCAAAGGTCAGGGAATCATCATCAACGAACCCTCTGTAGTCGCCGTTAAGACAGAGCGCTACGGTCAGCAGAAAGTGCTGGCTGTCGGACATGAGGCAAAAGAGATGGTAGGTAAGACACCTGGCAACATCAAAGCTATCCGTCCGATGAAAGACGGGGTCATCGCCGATTTCGATATGACAGAGAAGATGATACGTAAGTTCATCGAAAAAGCACATGGCCGTTCTTCCCTTATCAGCCCACGTATCATCATCTGTGTCCCTTATGGTCTTACACAGGTCGAACGTAAAGCCGTGCGCGAGTCTGCACTCTCAGCTGGTGCCCGAGAGGTCTTCTTGATCGAAGAGCCGATGGCCGCAGCTATCGGTGCCGGGGTAAACATCCGTGAACCCAAGGGTAACCTCGTCGTCGATATCGGTGGTTGTTCCACTGAGATAGGCGTCGTCTCTCTGGGCGGTCTTGTCATATCAAAATCGATCCGTATCGCTGGAGACAAGCTGGACAAAGCCATTGTCGACTATGTCAAACGCAAATACAACCTGCTTATCGGTGAGCGTGTCGCAGAAGAGATCAAGATCAACATCGGAAACGCCCTGCCTCTCGATGAGGAGTTGACTATGATCATCAATGGACGTGACCAGGTCGAAGGTCTGCTAAGCTCGATCGAACTGACCAGTACCGATGCCCGTGAAGCGATGAAAGAACCCTTAAAAGAGATCGGTGAAGCACTGCGTGATATCCTTGAGCGTATGCCGCCGGACCTCGCAGGCGATATCGTCAATCATGGTATCATCCTCACTGGCGGCGGTGCATTGATCAGACACCTTGATAAGTTTCTCTCCGATATCGTCAGGATACCTGTCTTTATCGCTGATGAGCCACTTCTCGCCGTAGCCAAAGGTACCGGACGCGCCCTCGAAGAGATCGATCTGCTTCAGGAACTGTTTGAGTATGAATAGAGGGCTTTTCCCTACCTTACTCCTCGTCGCCGCCCTCTTCGGAGTCGCCATCTTCTATGATGAGGTCGTCCAAAGGCCTTTTCACGCCATACTCACCTTCACAAAATCAGCCTATTTTGACACTGTAGAAAGCATAGAAGCGACCTTAGAGGAACACTTTTACCAACAAGATACGATCAGGACACTCAAGCAGCGACTCAAGACCTCTAAGAGTGAGCATCTACTACTCTTACAGTTACGTAATGAACACAAGAACCTTCTTAAGGCCAATGAGTCCGATCTCATACTCGATGCCAATGTCGAACTGGTCCGTGTCCTCTCCTACGCAAAGTTCGGTGATAATCGGAAATTGCTACTCCAGATGGATGACTTCAACCGTTCGAGGACCTATGGGCTTGTCTATGATGAACAAGCAGCCGGTATAGTCGTCTCATCCAACCAACAGCCCGTAGCACTGCTTAACGGGGACCCAAAATGCTCCTACGCTGTCTTTGTCGGAGATAAGAACGCGCCGGGGATCATCCATGGTAACAACAGCAAGAACCTTGTCGTCAAGTTCATCCCGACCTGGATTCCCATCCATGAGGGAGACGAGGTCATCACCTCCGGACTTGACAACCTCTTCTTCTACGGCCTTAAAGTAGGTAGGGTCCTCTCTGTCACCCTCTCAGAAGGGTACCAAAGTGCTGAGATCCAACCCTACTATATACCTGATCAGCCCAACTATTTTCATCTGATAAAGCAGTACGTACCAAATCAGACACCACTTTAGGAACACCCCAAAAAACAGTCGCTTTTCCACCCTTTTTTTCACCATTTATTAAGCGCATCTCCACTATAATATGCAAATTTTTATGGGCACAAAGGGTCACAATGCCAAAACGCGAAGATATCAAGACCATCTTACTTATCGGTTCCGGTCCAATCGTCATCGGTCAGGCTTCAGAGTTCGACTACTCTGGAACACAAGCTGTCAAGACACTTAAAGAGCTTGGCTATCGTGTCGTCTTGATAAACTCCAATCCTGCCACCATCATGACCGATCCGGAGTTCGCAGACCGTACTTATATCGAGCCGATCAAAGAAGAGGTGATCGCAGAGATCATCAAAAATGAGAAGGTCGATGCGGTCTTGCCGACTATGGGTGGACAGACAGCACTGAACGTTGCTATGAGTATGCACAAAAAAGGGATGCTTGAAGGTATCGAGTTCCTTGGAGCAAAACCCGAAGCTATCCACAAGGGCGAAGACCGCCTGGCTTTTAAAGAGGCGATGATCAAGCTTGGCATGGATCTACCCAACTCACGTTACGCCCACAATATGGATGAAGCACTTACTGCAGCAGATGAGATCGGTTTTCCTATCATCATCCGTGCTTCGTTCACGCTCGCAGGTGGTGGTTCAGGCGTAGCTTATAACATCGACGAGTACAAGATGCTTGCTCAGCGAGGCCTTGATGAGAGTCCTATCACGGAGATCTTGGTCGAAGAGTCACTTCTGGGGTGGAAAGAGTACGAGATGGAGGTCATCCGTGACCGTGAGGACAACTGTATCATCGTCTGTTCTATCGAGAACTTCGACCCGATGGGTGTACATACAGGTGACTCCATCACCATCGCACCGGCACTGACACTGACCGATAAAGAGTATCAGCGTATGCGTGACGCCTCATTTGATATCCTCAGAGAGGTCGGTGTCGATACCGGCGGTTCAAACGTACAGTTCTCAGTCGACCCAAAGACGGGACGGATGATCGTCATCGAGATGAACCCACGTGTCTCACGCTCTTCTGCACTGGCATCCAAGGCTACCGGTTACCCTATTGCCAAAGTAGCGACCCTTCTGGCAGTCGGTTATACCCTCGATGAGATCACTAACGATATCACAGGAACAGCAGCAAGTTTTGAGCCGGTCATCGACTACATCGTCACCAAGATACCACGTTTCACATTTGAGAAGTTCCCTGAAGCTGAGAACACATTGACGACAAGTATGAAATCTGTCGGTGAGGTGATGGCGATCGGCCGTACCTTTAAAGAGTCTATACAAAAAGCACTCTGCTCTCTTGAGACAGACCTTTGCGGTTTTGATGAGATGGAAGGTGATATGGATCACATCCGCCATGAGATCCGCCGTCCCAATGATGAGCGTGTTCTCTATGTAGCAGAAGGATTTCGTCGTGGACTGAGTGTAGAGGACCTCTTTGATCTCAGTAAGATCGACCCATGGTTCCTCTATCAGATCGAGGAGATCGTCATAGCTGAACAGAGTATCGACCTCGATATCTTAAATGATGAGATACGTCTACGCAACATACGGACTGATGGTTTCTCCGACAGGAAGATCGCAGAGCTTATCACTAAGAACAGCTCACATGCACTCAACGAGAACGATGTCTACGCGGCACGTAAACGTCTTGGTGTAAATCTGGAGTACAACGAGGTAGATACCTGTGCCGCTGAGTTCGAAGCACTCACACCTTACCTCTACTCTACGACAAACATCACGAAGCTTCCAGAGGTCAAAAAACGTGAGAGTGACCGTAAGAAAGTGATGATCCTCGGCGGCGGTCCAAACCGTATTGGCCAAGGTATAGAGTTTGATTACTGCTGTGTCCATGCAGCGTTTGCCCTTAAAGAGATGGGTATAGAGACTATCATGTACAACTGTAATCCTGAGACCGTCTCGACCGACTATGATACCTCTGATGTGCTCTACTTCGAGCCGATAGACCTGGAGCATGTCCGTGAAGTGATCGAGAACGAAGAGCCAAATGGCATCATCGTGCACTTCGGTGGACAGACTCCACTGAAATTGGCCAACCCACTCACCAGCATCGGTGCACAGATCGCAGGAACACCTGCACGTGTCATCGATCTCGCAGAAGATCGTGAGAAGTTCTCAGCCTTTGTCGATGAGCATGGACTGAAACAGCCTGAGAACGGTCTGGCTACGACCAAAGAGCAGGCAGTCGCTGTCGCTACAAGATTAGGATATCCGGTACTTGTACGACCATCTTTTGTCCTTGGCGGCCGTGCTATGCGGATCGTCTATGATGAGAGCGAACTAAACACCTATATGGATGAGGCTGTATCAGTCAGTAATGATGCACCTGTCCTTGTAGACAGGTTCCTTGATCAGGCGATCGAACTTGATGTAGATGCTATCTGTGATGGTACAGAAGTCTACATCGGCTCTGTCATGCAGCATATTGAAGAGGCAGGGATCCACTCTGGAGACTCTGCTTGTTCACTCCCTCCTATCAACCTCTCTGCTGATCTTATCGCAGAGGTAGAGCAGCAGACCAAGACCATCGCCCTGGGCCTTGGTGTCATCGGTCTGATGAACGTCCAGTACGCGATCTACAAAAAAGAGGTCTACCTTATCGAAGTCAACCCCCGTGCTTCACGTACGGTACCTTTTGTCTCCAAAGCAACCGGTATGCCACTGGCAAAAGTCGCTACCCGTGTCATGATGGGCGACCCTCTGCGTAATGCACTTAAGTTCTACG
>JAUWRZ010000109.1 GCA_030610325.1 Sulfurimonadaceae bacterium
GACCAGGTCAAATGACTACTCACACGCTTCCCTACGCAAAGAGCTTACACGACTGCAACACCAGTATGAGCAGTGCGGCACGGTAGAGTGCTGTGAGTTCTATGTTGAAAAAGTCATAGCAAAAGGTTCTGCCGTTCTCGACCTTCCGGCGGGGGTGATGGATGGGGGCTACTCTACTCCTGATGATGCTAGAAAGATATCAGCCTATGTGATGACACTCTCAGGTAAAGCACCTACTCATCCAGAATACGTCGAAGATGGGAACCTCTACTATAACGGTAACTGCGGAGGCTGTCACGGGGATGATGGAAAGGGGCTGAATGGGGCCTATCCGGACTTGACTCTGCCTCTGCTCAAAGGGGCCAAGCTGCTTAAAGATGAGATAGCGCAAGACATCTCAAGACTACAGGCACAGTTAGCACAGTAATAGCAGGTACCCTGCTAATAGACCTTCAGATGCATAAACATCTTCCCCTTATGGACATGGTTGATGAAGATCGGGCGCTGTACCTCCCCTGCGATGACTGAGATCTTATCATTGAGTCCCGTAAAGACCTTATGATCACGTAAAAGTGTGTTCAGTTCATCGCTACTGCACTCCTCGCTACACTCTTCCAGTGCTGCCAGAAGGAGAAGATGACTCTCATAAGCCAGAAGACTATGCGTGTTCAGCTCTACTTTGTTCCTCTTCGCATAATGCTTCAGACGTACCTCCTCTTTAGTCGCCACACTGTCATCAGCATAGTTCTCCATGACGAAGAGACCCTCCACCGATCCATTATCTTTGAGTCCATGCTCTTTGAGACTCCCCAGCATGCCATCACTGCCGATGATGACCACATCCCAGTCCAACTCCTTACGCAGACGTAGAAGATCGACCGAACGAGCCCCTTTTACTGACACGTAAAGCGCTTCCACTCCATCTCTCTTCAATCCAAGCAGTGCCGCCCTTAAAGCCATGAGCGAGAGGTCTGAAGTCACCTTGGCAGTAAGCTCTCCACCTATCTTCTCATACTCCTCTTTAAAGGAGTCTGCAAGTGAACTGGAATAGGCCGTCTTGGCATTGTAAAAGATAGCCACCTTCTCTAAAAGTAGTTCATCATGGATGAAGTAAGCTGCCACCCTGCTCTGCTGGATGTTATTCATACAGACTCTGGAGATGTAAGGGCTCCCGGTCGTTATCGACTCATGTGAGGCTATTGCCACGATGACCGGGATACGCTGCTTATTGATGACTTCCATCATGTTCAGTACACTATCACTTGTCGAGGAGAGGACCACAGCATCGACCTTCTCCACTGTGACGAGTTCATGAAACAGTTCTCCTGCCTTTTGCGCACTGCTCTCATCATCTCTGACAATAAGTTCAATACGCTCACCACCTGCACTCAGAGGATGGATCGCCTGCGCAGCTTGCAAGCCCTCAAGTGCTTTACGCCCTATCGATGCACTCTCCCCGCTCAATGGCCCGAGGACACCTATCTTGATGACCTTTCCACTTGGTGCTATCGGGCTATTACTCTCACATCCTGTCAAGACCAGCATAAAGACCAACACTATCAGCTTGTAGATATCTGTCATAATATATACTCCACTTCCGCACGGATAAACAGTTTTTCTTCGACCTGCTCCTGAAGTCTCTGCTTCAACATCTCCAGATCATGACGGTCTAAAGCTTCGCGCACAGAGAGTGTGAGATCGAGAAGTGTCACATCGTCCCTGTCCACCACAGAGACCTCTTTGATGATGACATACTTATCATTGACCAAAAAACGCGACTGCTGTATGAACTTCTCCAGATGATAGCTCTCTATGATCTTGCGATAAGAGAAGTAAAGAGGAAAGACAGTCGCTATTAACAAAGCTGAGACGATCAGCATACTTTTCCGACTTTTTACGACACTGGAAAATCCCAGTATCTGGAAAGTCAGGGTCGCCGCGAGCGATATACCCACAAGGTTGGTAAAGAAAAGTAAGAATGCTCCATAGAAGACATCCATATTACCTTGACCCAGACCGATCCCCGCTACTGAGAGCGGAGGGACAAGGGCAACAGCAATAGCCACACCCGCCAGACTCTGTGCGATCTCTTTGAACGATTTTGAGTAGGCTGCTGCCATTCCCGAAAAGACCGCTATCCCCATATCCAGGAGATTGGGGTTGATCCTCGCACGCATCTCATCAGTCAAAGCCAACTCAGGAAGCAATAACGCCACCCCTGCCGATGCCAAAAGAGCCAGCCCTATCCCTACGGTGATCTTCATCAGCGAATACTCGATCATCCGCTCATCAGCACGCAGCATCCCCATCGCGAAAGAGACGATCGGTGCCATCAACGGAGCAAGCAACATCGCACCGATGACGACTGCACTGCTGTTGGAGAAGAGTCCTATCGTCGCAAGCAGTGTACTCAGAAGCATCAGCACTATATAGTGCATATTGGTCTCGGCATCTTTTCTCAGAGATAGAAAAAGCTCTTTAAAACGGTCTTCAGAGGCATAGGAGAAGAAGGGTATGTGTGAATGCAGGTATCGCTTCATCTCCTTCTCATCAGGCAGGTTGTCTATCTTGATGGTCTCCTTATCCGAGCTTTGCTTGCTGTTCTCCTCCCAAAACTTAGGTCCGGCATTGACCTTCAACTTCTGATCCATGATCTTGAACGTGACAGGAAGTCCTACACTCGAACGCTCATCAAGTACGACCTCCTTGCTACTCGATGCCCGGACTGTTATCTCCCTGCTTTTGATGACCCCTATAGCATCAGGGATCTTTTCCCCCTTGCCCGGAGAGATGATGACGGCAAAGAGAAATCTCATGTACTCTACGACAGAGAAAGGGGAGACAATGATCAGCATCACCTGATTATCTCGCCGGGAGTGATCATACTGCATCATACGAGAGAGCGTGCTCTGTCGGCCATGTTCAAAGACAAAGACCCCACTGGCCGCTGTCTTTATCTTCTTACCGTTGGCGGTCTCGATCTCAAACTGTTGCAGATGCATCTTGAAGAACTGGGCCAGACCCAGTCGGATGTCTTTAAGGAATTCCCAGGGAGTATGGGCATGTCCGGAGAGACCGATCAGGGGGATCGTGCCTATGGTCGCTTTCAATTCGACAAGAGCACCGTTACACGAGATAAGGTCGATCGCTTTGGCATCATCACGCAGTGCGATATCGATATTATGATCCAAGTCTGTCGAGAGGTCCATCATCTTGATCAGTGTACGTTGGCTGCTGTTTGGCAAGAAGGCAAGGGTGAAGTCCCAGTGATCGCGCAAACGGACCAGCTGTAAGATAAGGTCCCGACCGACTGCGGCGATGATATGTTCGATATCAGGTAGAAACTTTTCGGGATGATTCAGAAAGAGAGAGGCCTCACAGTCGACGATCTCCGTATCGAAAGCGTTCGCTTTGAGCTTTTCAAGATATTGCCGACCGTTGTCATCCCAGACACAGATCACACGTTTTTTGTATTCCATATCTACTCCGTGAAAGAAAGGCTATCGTTTTATCTTGGGCATAGGCATGATAGGTTTAAACACCACATCGACAAACTCACGGACCATCCACGTAAACTTACTCTCATCCATCGCCTTCTTTACATAAGGCCCGGCAAGGGGCATCTTCGCTGTCATGATAAAAGCATGCTCTATGACATAGTCCATCGGATGGACCATATCAGCATCCTCCCCGTCAGGACCTTTAGCAGAATAGACCTGTTCCTGGATGACACCGTCCTCATCCTCGATCCTCTTCTCAAGAGTCTCTATATGTCCATTGATGATGTTGGCACTTTGCGTGTACACTTCACCTTTGACTTTTTTCGTCGCTTTTATCTTCAATTGATTTCTATTCATAAAGGCATTATACCCGATGTCTCACACTATCTGAACAAAGCCCTGCTTACTGATACCTAAAGAAATAGTCCTAATGACTTTTACTTTTTGTCTTGCCAAAAAGTATGAGTATAATCACATTTTTATGGCTAAAAAAGGCATATCCTTATGAACGACTCCTTTCACGAACACCTTGGACTTTTAGAGAACGGAAGTTACGATGTCCTCTTCTCGCATAGACGTTATCTTCTAAGTAAACAGACCCTGCTCGATGGCAGGCTCATCAAACTCTATGCCTATGAACTTGGCGGCAATGACTTCATAAGCCTAAACTATTACCGGGGTAAAGAGAAGTGGCTTTTAAAGCCGTGTGAGATGCCTGAGAAGAAGGTCATCACGTTTATTATGGGACTTGAAGTCCGGTAACTGGTTTTCAACCCGCTGATCATCTTAAGCCAAATAGAGTAAAACTCCAGACATGAAACTCAATGAACTTACTTTGACTACCGACTATCTTGATCTTGACCCCCTCTTCTTTCATGAGGTGGCACCGACTCCGCTGAAAAAGCCACATCTCATCAGCTTTAACCCTGATGCAGCCGATTTGATCGACCTCGACATCGACTCCGCTGATGACCCCGAATTGGTACCCGTACTTAACGGCTCCCATCTTCTTAAGGGAAGCAGACCCTTTGCGATGTGTTACGCTGGACACCAGTTCGGCCACTATGTCCCACGGCTTGGTGACGGCAGGGCCATAAACCTTGGACGTGCGCAAGGCTGGGGTCTACAGTTAAAAGGTGCCGGAGTCACCCGCTACTCCCGTCAGGGTGATGGAAGAGCCGTACTACGCTCCTCCATCCGTGAATACCTTATGAGCGAAGCGATGCATGCCCTTGGCATCCCTACAACGAGAGCACTTGCTCTCATCGGCTCTGATGAGGATGTACCCCGGGAGCGCTGGGAAAAAGGGGCCATCGTACTGCGACTCTCCCCTACCTGGGTCCGTTTCGGAAGTTTTGAGTACTTTGCTCAGCAGGAGAAGACACATCCTCATCTTGAGACCCTTGCAGAGCTTGCTATCGCTGAAGCCTACCCGGAGCTCATCGGAAAAAAGGACCGCTTCTTCTTGATGTATGAGCAGGTCGTCCAACGTACCGCAGCACTTCTTGCACAGTGGCAGAGTGTCGGCTTCAATCACGGAGTGATGAACACAGACAACATGTCCATCGCCGGAGTGACCATCGATTACGGCCCTTATGCCTTTTTGGATGATTACGATTTTGACTATATCTGTAACCATACCGACCATGAAGGGCGCTACAGTTTTGGAAACCAGCCACCCGTAGCCTACTGGAACCTAAACCAGTTAAAGCGGGCCCTTGCTCCCATCATCAGTATGGATCGTATGCAAGAAGTCCTCGAGACCTTTGGCCCACTTTACAGTGATGCTTATCTAAAGATCATGTTCACAAAACTGGGGCTCCACACCTACACTGCAGATGATGAACCGCTGTTAAAGGGACTGATGGAGATCATGCAGAAGCACACCATCGACTACACCCTCTTCTTCCGACAGCTTAGCCACTATGATGGGGATAGAAAGAGCATCCTTGCACTTACACCCATACCTTCAAAACCTCTCGTCTTATGGCTGGACAGTTATGACAAGCGCCTTGAGAGGGAACTACTGAGCCATAAAGAACGCAGTGAGAAGATGCTCACTACCAATCCCAACTATGTACTTAAGAACTACATGCTGCAAGAGGCTATCACGCAGGCTGAGCAAGGAGACTTTAGCGGGGTCAATGATCTGTTAAAGATCGCACAGGCCCCTTTTGATGAGCATAGTCATCTTGAGCGATTTGCCGGAGCGACTCCTGTTCAGGCGAAGAACCTCAAGTTAAGCTGCTCATCCTAATGCTGTCTATTGATATATATCATTGTAAATTATTTTATTTATAAGTAAAATACAGCCACACATATTTTTGTCTATTTTTTATCGGAGCAGGACATGGCTGACCTTGAGAACAAACTAAATAAACGCGAACGCTATAAAGCCCAGATGCGCCCTTTTGAGTACTATCCGGAACTTGAGTCACTTGACTTTGAGAACCTCGCAGAAGGAGACCGTTTCTATCTTCAGGACTTTGGTATCTTCACCACTGACTTCTTAGAAGATGAGTTTACTATGCGGCTTCGTGTCCCGGCCGGTAGATTAAGCGCTGAGCAGTTCCAGCACGTCGCTGCTATTGTCACAGAACATGACCTTCATCTCATCCTTACCGCAAGGGCGGGCATACAGCTCCATGGACTTGAGACTGATAATGTCCTTGAGATCTTCAAGCAGTTCAATAGCCTCGGCCTTACGACCTGGCAGAGCTTTGGTGATAACATCCGCAATATCGTCACTGATGTCTATGATGGACGAGGAAGACATAGTGAGATAGAGGTCTATCCACTCATCATGCAGATGCAAGAGCATATCCTGAAAAACCCGCGCTATGTCGGGATGCTGCCACGACGGGTCTCCATCGGCATCTCCGGCAATAGAGCCAATGTCTCCTCCTTCTTCGCCAATGATGTCTATTTTGCTCTGGCTCAAAAAGAAGACATCTTTGGTTTTAATGTCTATCTCGGCGGCAAGAACACCGAAGTCGCACAAGATGCGGATATCTTTTTACGCGCCGATGAAGTAGTCGACTTTTTCAAGGCCTTTGTCGAGGCTTTCTATCTGCATGGTTCACGCTTCTCCCGCTCCAAGACCCGGCTCTTCTATCTGCTCAAGGATATAGGGATGGATGGGTTCAAGACTTACGTTCAAGATGAGAATGCAAAGCCGTTCGTGAGTGCAGGAAGTCTTCTACTGGAAAAAGCTCTATTTAACCGGCATGAGATACTTAGTGATGGGACACATGCCTTCTGCTATCAGACTGACTTCGCACGTCTGGATGCAGATGAGATAAGCGAGATCGCCGATCATGTCAAGAGCCATGATGCAGAGATCAGAATAGGGATCGATCAGAATATCTATCTATTGGGTCTAAAAGAGAAAGAGACTCCTTTTAAGTCACCAAAAGAGAGCGCCACGGTCATCGCATGTGCGGGGAACCTCTGCCCCTACTCATTTTGGAGCATCAAGAACGAGACCTCTTACCTACCTTTGAGTAAGATCAATGAACATGGCATCCAGGTGGGCTTCTCC
>JAUWRZ010000024.1 GCA_030610325.1 Sulfurimonadaceae bacterium
CGCTCAGCATCATGATAATAGAAGAGTGGTTTCTTCCCCAGACGGTCACGGAACAGGTAGAGTGTCTCACCATCAAGAAGTGCGATGGCAAACATACCGACGAGATGGTCGACAAACCTGACTCCCCATCGCAGATAAGCAGCGAGCACTACTTCGGTGTCACTGGTCGTAGTAAAAGAGAAGTCGAGCTCTCTTCTTAACTGGGCATGATTATAGATCTCGCCATTGAGACTGAGCAAGATATCTCCATGCTTCATAGGCTGATGGGAGCGACTGCTCACATCGAGGATGCTTAGCCGGTTATGGGCAAAGAAGAGCCGCTCTAGTTCGATGATGCCGCAGTGATCAGGCCCACGATGATGCATCGCGGCGAGTGCTTCTCTTGCCTGTGATGGTCGATAAGTACCTAGGACTCCGAAGATAGCGCACATCAGGAATGCCTCCGGCGGGAAGTGGGGAATGGGAAAGAGGGAAGGGGGAAAAGAGAAGAGAGGTCGAAGTCTGATCTTGTATATATGGTCTTGATCCTATTTCCCATTCCCTACTCCCCATTTCCCTTATAAAAAGCCACCGAGAAATCTCGGGGCAGATAGCCCTCTTTTATCTTTACCTTTGCCCCAAGTTCTTTGCCAAGCTGTTTTATCTCCGAGGGGTGAAAATAGTTGTAGACCAGTGACTCATCGTGGCCTTTGAGCAGGTTAAAGACAAAGCCTTTTTTAGAGGCTTCAAAACAGCGACGGATGAAGAGATGGGTCTCAAAGCGTGTGAGGATGTTCATCGCGCCGCTGCAAAAATAGAAGTCGACTTCAGGTAGTGGGTCATGAAGGATGTCACAAGAGAGGATCTGACATCCGGTACGCTCTATGGCAGGTTCGATCATCGCTTCCATGATCTCAAGTCCTATGTACTCTTTAGGTGGAGATGAGATCTCTTGAAGGTAGAGGTAGAGGTCACCGAAGCCACACCCGGCATCAGCGACACCCGATGTGCTGAGATCATCAGGCAGGAAGTGACGCAGTACTTTAAAGCGGGTCTTCTGTGAGTGGACTGAGTTCCAGTGGACCTGTTTAGCTGTATCGGTATGTCTGGATATTGTGGCAGAATAGAAGCTTTTATTATCGATTCGGGGCACCTACATCTCTTTCTATTAGGGTTTATGATATTATATCTATTATTCGTACAAGTGAGTCCCATGATACCTCTCTCCATATCCCAGAAGAACATCGTCTTAGCTATTTTTGATGAGGATATTAAGCTTGTAAAAAAACACTTTATGGCGATCTCTTTTGACTTTGATGAGTGCTTCAAATACGAAGTGTTCAAAGAGTTCATCTACGCAGCGGCAGGGATGTTCAAAGATCTCGACATGGGTATCTACAACCAACAGCTGATCGGAAAGTTCAAGACTATACAGCGGCTTGACCTGGGGTATCAGTCATTTAAGAAAAAGAGCAAATATGCGATGAACCTCTACGAGAGTGATTTCTTGACAGCGCAGGATGCCTATAATGAAGAGCGTGAGAAGTATGATGTCTTAAAGGCGATGTTGCAGTCGCTGATAACCAATGAGAAGAATCTCTATAGCCTTCGGCAAAGTCTGGAAGTTACTTTTACGGAGAAAAGTGCCTCGATGGACAAGGATGAGTCTGCGGCTATGGAGAGAAAGCTTAAGCATATACGCAGAGAGCATGTAGATACGCTGCACAAACTGGGTGAGAGTCGAAAAGAGCTTGATGGGCTCGAGGAGATATTGACTGCTTTTGAAGAGAAGCATAAAGAGGAGTTCCTGAGTTATTTTAAAAGTGTTCAGGAGAAACTCGAACATCAATATACGCAATCACTTAGCTATTTTGGTTTTGAGTTCAATCAGGCCCTCTTTATTAATTCGGAAAAGTCGGTTGCTATCCAGAAGTTTAAAAAAGAGGCTAACATACAAGGGGATATGGATCTCTGTAAATATGTAGAGTATTATCTGCGAAACATCAATCCGGATGCGCTGGCTGATCCAAAACGTAAAGAGTTGTTAAGAGAGGCAAGAGCATACTGTCAGGGAACGACAAAAGAGGAGTTTCTGTTTTAGGGCACCTCTATCCTGACGATGTTCAGGGTCTTTAGAGGTACCCTTTAGGAGGTAGTGTGATAGTAGTGCTTTGTCTTACAGGATATGATCACTATGACTAGAGGAGAGCTAGATGAGCCAGGATACCAATTTTAAAGATACACCGTTAAAAGCTTCACTTAAAGCAGATACAAAATATGCTTACTGCACCTGCGGAAAGTCCGATAAGTTCCCATACTGTGATGGGACACATCGTGAAGCCGGAGGTCAGCCTATCAAGTTCACTGTCAAAGGCAATACCGATGCCTGGTTATGCCAATGTGGGAAATCAGGAAGAAAGCCCTACTGCGACGGGTCACATCAGCAATAAGTCATCTCATGAAAAAGATCGATGCCCTTGAGCTTGGCGGGACACTCTTTGTCCCTGCGACACATAGACATCTTGAGGCCATCGCGCATGGTGAGAAGTTTACCGCTCTTCGATCGGTCGTCTTTGATACAGAAGATGGATTGAAAGCAGAAGCCCTTGATGAGGGCCTGGCTCGTATCAAGATGCTTTTAGCGCAGCTAAAGCCTGCCGGACTACTACGATTTATCAGACCTCGCAGTGTCAAGGTACTGCGGCAGCTACTGGCTTTCGAACATATTGACCGTATTGACGGCTTTATCCTTCCCAAGTTCGGTCTGGAGAGTGCCGAGCCCTACCTTCGTACTATAGATACTGCCTCTTCTACCCCGCTGTTTATGCCTTCCATCGAAGGAACAGAACTTTTTGATACCATGGCACTAAAAGAGCTTCGGACCCTGCTTCTGCCCTATAAAGAGAGGATACCTCTTATCCGTTTCGGTGCTGAGGATATGCTGCGCCAGCTTGGCCTTCGTCGTGATTGTGAGACATCTCTGTATGAGATGGCAGCTCCTTCTCAGGTCATCGCGTCGATGATAGGTACGTTCAAGCCATATGGGTTTGATATCAGTGCACCGGTCTTTCCCTGTTATAAAGACAGTGAGGGCTTTGAGAGAGAACTGCTACGTGATCTGAGTGAAGGTCTGGTCAGTAAGACCATCATCCATCCCGATCAGATCACTGCTCTAGAGAGACTCTATCGGGTATCAAAAAAAGAGTTTGGAGATGCGGAGCAGATCATCAATACTACAGAGGCTGTCTTTGCGCAAGAGGGTAAGATGGCGGAACGCTCGACGAATCAGCCCTGGGCAGAGAGGATCATCATCCGGGCACGACTGTATGGTCTGCGGTGAACAGTGTGAGGGTGATCGAGACAAAATCAATTAGTAATAGCTATATTTAGTTATAATAATCAGTATGAGAATAGAAGACAGAAAATATGATGGATTGCTAAAAGATTGTTTTTGGGAATATACTTTTACACCTGAAGATATCATACGAATGCTATCAAGTGGGACTATACAGGAAAAACAGTTTCTATTTGAAAAGATCCTGCTTAACAGTACTGAGCTCTTGAACGATATGGCTCTTTTCAATAAAGATGACCTAAGGATATTAATAGAAGAGTATGTAGTACCCAGATTTAATGCTGATTACTCAAAACGAAGAAAAAATATATTAGAGTACTATTTTTTTGACTTACCTTTAGAGATAGAAGAGCTTCAATGGGTGTCGTAGACTACACGCTTCTTTATGAGTTGCAAGACAGGGTCTTGGATGTCGTGTTTAATACTGAGCAGGAGTTCTATCTCACCGGTGGGACATGTCTGAGCAGGTTCTATCATGAGAAACGTTATTCAGATGATCTCGACTTCTTTACTAACAGCTCATCAAGATTTGGTTTTGCTGTTAAAAACATCAAGGCAAGACTTTCAGAGACTTTTTCTATACGATCAGTGATCGACTCCAAAGATTTTATTAGAGTTGATGTAGAAGGTCTTTTACAAGTGGATTTCATCAATGATCGGGTACCTCGATATAAAGATGTCATTGTGCTGGAAAGTGGTTATATTATTGATCATATAGAAAATATTTTAAGTAATAAACTTACAGCTGTGATAGGAAGGGATAACCCAAAAGACATTTTTGATATCTATCTGATCTGTCAATATTATAGTTTTGATTGGTATGATATATTGATCGCTTCTCAGCATAAAGCTTCATTCTCGTCTGAGGACCTCATAGTCAGGCTTAAAAGTTTTCCTACAATATTATTACAAAGTATAAATATTATTGATAGGGTTTTTCTAAAAGATTTTACGCAACAGTTTCCACAGATAATAGAAGAGATCAAACATAAACAAAAACATCTGAAGATGAGTGAGAAATAGATGAGGATCGATATCGCTAACCTAAGCAGGCAATACCTTCGTTATAAGAGTGAGATAGACACTGCTATGGGAAAGGTCCTGCTGGCTTCACGGTTCATAATGGGGCAGGAGGTCTCAGACCTTGAAGCAGATCTCGCGAGCACTGTCGGTGCAAAGCATGCCATCGCCTGTTCGAGCGGTAGTGATGCTCTGCTTTTGGCGTTGATGGCGATCGATATTGAGCCAGACGATGAGGTGATCACCACCACTTTTGCTTTTATAGCGGCAGCAGAGTCTATCGCTTTTTTAAAAGCAAAGCCGGTATTTGTAGATATTGATGAGATGAGCTATACGATCGATGCTTCAAAGATCGAAGCGGCTATCACACCAAAGACCCGGGCTATCATCCCTGTCAGTATTTACGGTCAGCCTGCAGATATGGATGAGATCAACGCCCTGGCCGGAAAATATGGTCTTAAAGTCATCGAAGATGCTGCGCAGAGCTTTGGCGCCGAATATAAGGGGAAAAAGAGCTGTGCGCTCAGTGACATGGGCTGTACCAGCTTCTCCCCGGGACGTTCTCTGGGCTGTTTTGGTGATGGTGGAGCGATCTTTACCGATGATGATCATCTGGCACAAAAGCTAAAAAGTCTGCGTGCGCATGGTCAGGCAGGACGAAACGACCATCACCATATTGGTATGGAGGGACGGTTGGACACACTACAAGCAGCGGTCTTGCAGGTCAAGCTTGACCATTTTGTCGAGGATCATGTACGCAGACAAGATGTTGCAGTACACTATGAGAAACTTGTCCCAAAGGCGTTCTCTCTTCCTGTAGTGAAAGCGGACCGTACCTCGGCATGGGAAGAGTATGCCATCCGGGCGGAGCAGCGAGATACGGTAGAACACTATCTGCATGAGATGAAGATCCCCACAGCCATCCATTATCGTACCCCGCTGCATCTACAGGAGTGTTTTGCCTATCTCGGCTATAGTGAAGGAGACTTCCCCGTCGCTGAGAAGATCGCTAAAGAGATCCTAAGCCTGCCTATCAACCCCGATCTGGATGAAGATGAACTGGTCTATATCATGAGATCCCTGCTGTTGATCGATTGATAATATAAAAAATATGCTTAAAAAGTTGTTTTCTTGATAGCGAAAAAAATTATTTTTCAGAACTTATCTATTACCGTTATCTCAAAAATATTTGCTTTTATACTGTTTTTGTTTATTGCTAAAGTATTATCGACAACAGCCTATGGGTCATTTGTATATATAACCATGATGCTGTCACTTTTACCCTTACTGCAGTTTGGTTCGATGCATGGAGCAGTTATCTTATTACCAAGGTATATTGCAGATAAGACCAAAGATATAAGCATATTATTTGACAGTTTTAATAACCTCTCTCATCTGTTACAACTCTTGTCAGTGCTTCTTCTGTTTTTATTGGATCTCAACATTAGCGTATGGATAGTAGGGGTCATCGCTTTGAACTTTATGTTTTCTAAGCATATTGAGAACACGCAACTGTATTTAAGTGCAAGTCTAAGGTTTTATGAATTAAATATTTTAAAATCAGCGAACCAGGTCTTGAAGCCGATGATCACACTGCTGCTTTTCTATCAATACAGAGATATAGAGTCCATCTTTGTCGCTCAGCTTATTGGTACTTTGATGACATTTTCTCTTTCTCTCTACTATGTAGGGTTCAAACTGCCTGGTCAAGATCATAAAAGTCTTATCAATACGATCAAGGTCTTATATAAAATAGGTTTTTTTGTCTATTTGGTGTGGGTGATAGATATACTGTTTAGGACAGCTGATAGATGGTTTATATCTCAATTCTACTCTTTAGATGATCTGGCAGTATATGGGTTCACCTCTTCTTTGGCAATGAACATATGGCTTGTCTCCATGAGTTTTTTTGCACCTTACGCACAACTTTTATATAAAAATATAGCAGAGAAGAATTTTTTTGAAGTAAAAAGGTTGGTAGAGAGTACCAATAGACATCTATATATCTTATTGTCGATCATCTCCTCTATCGCTCTCCTGGCATACCCTTATGTGATCGAACTTATTGTTCATAAGTATTTTAATACTGATTTTTTATTTTTTGTACTCGTGCTCTCTTCAATACTCCTGGCACTTAATAATATGTATATTTACTATATGATAAGTAGTGGTCTGCATTTTATATTACTGAGATATCAGGTCTTTATTCTTTTGATAAACTTGATCTTAAATAGTATATTTTCTTTTTATCAGATGAATATAGTCTACTTTGCATACTCTACGATCGTATCACTGGGTATTTATTATATTTTAGTACGAAGGTATTTTTATCATGATATTGAAAAAAGATTGTGTGTATAGATGAAGAAGTCGATCAAGGGTCTGATCCCGCCCCTTTTATTGGATAAGCTCTTATACATAAGAAGCTATAAGAGTTTTTTCAAATATAAAGATCTGGTAGCTCAAAACCTAGAGCTGAAAGAGAAGCATAAAGGGAAAAGATGCTTCATATTAGGGAGTGGTCCATCGATAAAAAAAGAGGATTTGACACCACTGAAAGATGAGATAGTATTTGCACTGAACAACTTCTATGTCCATGAAGACTTTCAAGAGATAATGAGTGGAGATGTGGACAAGTATTATATGACAGCACCTATCCACCCACCACAAACTGAAGATATGTGGAAAGTATGGTTTGAAGATATGGAAGAGTCTATACCCAGAAATACCAACGTCATCTTTGGTCTAAATGAGTATGCAAGTAACATAAAGTCTTTATTTGATAGACATGGCCTTTTTGAAAAGCATAAGATAAACTGGTATTTTACCGGGGTCAATACAGGGCAATACTACAGGTTTGATAAAAAAGATATAGATATGACAAATATGATCTGGAATGCGAACACTGTTAGTGTCTATGCCTTGATGAGTGCGGTCTATATGGGATTTGATGAGATATATCTATTAGGAATGGATCATACAAATATATGTTTTAAAAATAATAAAGTAGAACGGTTCTATGAGGGAAAAGCAGAGCATCATAAGGTCGATTATTTAGATAGTATCGAGTATAAAAAAAATAAATTCATCAATACCTATACTCTCTGGATGCAATATATATTGATCGAACGATTTGTGAAAAGTAGAAAACAAAAAATAATCAATTTATCTGAAGAGTCTTTGTTGGATATATTTGGAATAGATCGATTGAACCAAGTCCTCAAAGACATATAGATGAAAAACAAGTTGATCAAACTGCTCAAAAAAAACAAAAGACTCTTTTTTATAGCCAAGATGATCCGTCTATTGTCAACGTCATCCTTTAGAAAGATAGACGGAGGTAAGAAGAAGTATCCGAAAGTGATCCAGTTACCTATCACCTACAACTGTAACTCTGCTTGCGTGATGTGTAATATCTGGCAGATGGATCACTCGGGAGAGATGAGTGTCGAAGAGTTTTCCACCTTTATGCAAGACCCTATCTTCAAAGAGGTAGAGATCGTCGGTATCAATGGAGGAGAGCCCTCATTAGTACCAGATCTTCCTGAGTATGCCCAGGAGATTCTAAAGTTGCCGTCATTGAAAGCATTGAACATCATCTCGCATGGGTTTAGTCCAAAGCCACTATTGAAAAGTGTGGAGAAGATCTACCGCTCATGTAAGGAGAAAGGGGTCGATTTCCATATCGCCATCTCGCTTGATGGGGTAGGAGAGATACATGACACGGTAAGAGGAAAGCCCAAGGTCTTCGAAAAGAGCACTTCGACGATAGACGAGATCATTAAGAACCAGTATAAATATTGTGACAGCTACGATATCGGCTGTACTATCGTCAAGCAGAACATAGACTATCTCATAGAACTGGATACTTATGCAAAAAGCAAGAGTTATAATATAAAGTATCGTCTGGGCATAGATAACAAGCGGATCGAGAGTGACAGACTGCGAGATCAATATTCGGTGATCTATAGCCCGCTGAGACAAAGTGCAAAGGAGTTTTTCCATCTTCAGATGTCGCAGACTATGGCCTTGAATGATAAGTTCAAATACTTCTCTATCTTTTACTGGCTGGACCATGAGACACCAAAGCGACTGCTTGGCTGTAGTTGGAAAGATGAGGGGATCACACTCGATGCGAGAGGCGAGGTCTATTACTGCGCGGTAGCCAGTGAGAGCATAGGAAGTCTGCGAAAAGAGCGTGGAGAGAAGATCTTTTTTGATGATAAGAACATAGATTATAGAAAAAGCATCATCACCGACAGTTGTGATGGATGTATCCATGACTATAGCGGCCAGCCTGAGGTCAAGGCTGTATGGGCGTTTCTGGTAAATATGATACTAGACCGGTATGCGATGAAGCTGTATGAGATCAAAGTAAGGTTTATGTCATGAGGATCACGATCATTGGCTGGTATGGGACGGAGACTATCGGTGATAGAGCCATACTTGCAGGGCTTCTATCTTTTTTCAATAAAAGCTACTCGAACTTTGAGATAAGACTGGGTAGTCTGCATCCGTTCTTTAGTGAGCGAAGTATCAATGAAGACCACGCTTTTTATAAAGAGATCATTGGAAAAGCGATCAAGATCGATGTCTTTGACTCGAAAGACTCCAAGGCTCTTTCTAAAGCTATTGAAAGTTCTGATCTGCTGGCTATGGGTGGTGGTCCATTGATGGACTTGAACGAACTTTTCATGGTCGAGTATGCCTTTAAAAAAGCAAGAAAAGCTGGTGTAAAGACAGCGCTTTTAGGATGTGGGATCGGGCCGCTTTTTCACAAAAAGTTTAGAAAAGCAGTACTTAATATAACCGTGCATAGTGATATCATCATCCTAAGAGACAGTCATTCAAAAGAGAGTCTGGAAAATATCTATCTGGAGTTCAATAATTCCCTTGATAGCACCTTGATCGATATCAGTCCTGATCCTGCTGTCGAGGCTGCTTTGGCATTCAATAAAAATAGCAGTAGAGAGCGACAGGAGTACATCGCAGTCAATCTAAGGGCGTTTCCCCTTGAGTACACGAAAGAGAAGGGTACTAAGGATATAGATGAAGAGCTGAGGCTTTTTGTAGAGAGTCTGGCGGAGAAGTTCTCAGATAGGGAGATACGTCTCATCCCTATGCACTACTTTCATGTAGGCGGGGATGACAGAGTCTTTTTAAACTCGATCGCACTTCATCTGAAAAAAGAGAACATAACTGTTCAAAATGCCAATCTGACACTGAAAGAGACAATGGAAGTCTATCGCGATGCCTATCTCAATATAGGTATGAGATTTCACTCTGTAGTGCTGCAGACTATACTCAGTGGTGACAACTATGTCCTTGACTATACAGAACCCCGTAAGGGTAAGATCTTCGGTTTTTTACAGGATATGGACAAAGATGGCCTATATGATGAGAGATATATCTGCCTGCAAGAGGATGCTATCTCGACAGAGATGATACAAGAGAGTGATGAGCGATTTACTTTTGATAAAGATGAGGTCGAACGCAGCTTAAGCGTATATGTTGACAGATTAAAAGAGATCCGCAGATGAAAGTGCTTATAGTAAACAGTTCAGACTCTCACGGTGGAGCCGCAAGAGCAGCTTATAGACTTCATCAGGCTCTTCTAGATCAGGACATAGAGGTTCAGATGTTAGTCCTGGATAGAAGCAGTGACGAGCAGTCTGTCCTTGCTTTGGAGACAAAGGTGCAAAAGTACTGCCCGACTATCCGGACGATCAGAGATATCATCCCCGTAAAGTTCTACCCTAAAAGAGGGAGTGGACTCTTTAGCAGTTCTATCGTCTCCTCTTCGGCTCTGACCCGGAAGATCAACGAGATAGACCCTGATATCGTCCATCTTCACTGGATATGTTCGGGTATGATCAAGATAGAAGAGCTGGCAAAGATCAAAGCTCCCATCGTCTGGTCCCTGCATGATATGTGGGCATTTACCGGAGGATGCCATTATGATGAAGAGTGTGGGGCGTATAAAGAGCGCTGCGGGAGATGCCCGGTATTGGGTTCTGAGAAAGAGAATGATCTGAGTAGAAAAGTATTTCTTAGAAAACAGAGGAATTTTGCCAATATAGAGAACATGACAATAGTCGGACTTAGCCATTGGATCCAAGAACGTGCAAAAGAGAGCACACTTTTAAAAGGTCAAAGCGTCATATCACTACCAAATCCCATAGAGTGTGACAGGTTCGCACCCTTTGACAAAGTCGAAGCAAGAGCACTATGGGGCCTGCCGCAAGATAAACGGCTTGTACTCTTTGGTGCGATGGGTACTGGCAGTGACCCCAGAAAAGGCTTTGAAGCATTGAGAGAAGCACTGCACAGACTGGACACAAAAGAGATCGAGTTTGTCGTCTTTGGCAGTAGTGAACCAGAGAAGTCTCAAGACTTTGGTGCAAAGACGCACTATTTTGGGAGCCTGAGCGATGATGTGAGTCTGGTCACTCTGTATAGTGCTGTCGATGTGACGATCGTCCCATCGTTGCAGGAAAACCTCTCTAATGTCATCATGGAAAGTCTGGCCTGTGCCACTCCTGTCGTGGGGTTTGCTATAGGGGGTAACAGCGATATGGTAGAACATAAGGAAAATGGCTATCTTGTAAAGCCTTTTGATACAGCCGATCTGGCAAATGGTATAGAGTGGGTCCTGGAGAATGAAGCTTATGACGGGTTGTGTCAAAAGGCAAGAGAGAAGGTGCTAAAAGAGTTTGATGCGCCTATAGTCGCACAAAGGTATCTGGAACTCTATAAAGAGGTGTCAGATGCCTGAGAGAGTCCATGAGGAGAGACCCCTGGTCTCTATCATCACTGTTGTGTTTAATGGTGAGAAGTACTTGGAAGCGACTATCAAAAGTGTTTTTGCTCAGACCTATGATCAAGTCGAGTATATCATCATAGATGGTGCTTCGACAGATACGACTCCCTCTATTATTAGAAGATACGAAGAGAAGATCGCGCACTGGGTCAGTGAGAAAGATGAGGGTATCTATGATGCGATGAACAAGGGGCTAAGTCTGGCCTCGGGAAAGATCATCGCCATATTGAACGCTGATGACTGGTATGAACCCAATGCGGTCGAACTCAGTGTTGAGGCTATCTTGGAACACGATGTGGATTACTCCTACGCTTCAGTCATCTACCATGATGGGACACGAGTCGGAGACATCCATCCTCTGGCGCAGAACAAGTTTCTTCCCAAAGCCTATTTTGAGATGCCCTATCCGCATATAACGGCCTTTATAAAAAGAGAAATATATGACAAGATCGGCACTTTTGACACTTCTTTTAAGGTCGCAGGGGACCATGACCTGGCACTGCGTATCATCTTAGAGGGATATAAGGGTGTTGAAGTGAGAGAGTCTATCGCACATATAGTGGCTGGAGGAGTCAGTAGTGACTTTAAAGCTAATCTGGAGTCATCTCATGTAGCTAGAAAGCATGGTGTCACTTTCTTCGTCGCATCTTACAGCTTGATAGTACAATATCTCAAATACAGGCTTGCAGCTCTTCTACCTGTTCGGTTTATGCAGAGTCTGCAAAAGCTAAAGGGGAGTAGGTTCTCATGAGACTCTCGATCATCGTCATCGGTAAAGATGAAGAGAAAAACTTTGAAGCACTTTTTGACTCGCTTAAGAAGATCTCGACGCCTTATGAACTACTCTATGTGGACTCTGCATCAAAAGACAGCAGTGTTGCCATAGCCTCAAGATATGCAGACCGGGTGTGCGAGCTTGAAGCCTCGTCACAACTGTGTGCTGCAGCTGGCAGAAGTGTGGGGACTTTAGAGGCTAAGGGGGAGTGGGTCTTGTACCTTGATGGTGATATGATGCTTTCTGAAGGATTTGCAGTGTGGATCGATGAGCATATTGAGAACATCGATGATGCTTCGATTGCCGGATATGTGGGGCAGTACACCTACATCTACAGTGATGGCAGAGAGAGCAAGAACAGGCATCTGTTACCGGCATCTGGTCGGGTAGTGCATTTTGGGGGAGCTGTCTTACTACGAAGAGAAGCGGTGCTGGAGGTGGGTAACTGGAATGCTTCGGTCGTCTCCAATGAAGAGATCGACCTCTATGCACGGCTCCAAAAGAGTGGCAG
>JAUWRZ010000011.1 GCA_030610325.1 Sulfurimonadaceae bacterium
AGGACGGGTACTCATAGACTTTGAAGTTTCTGACGAGGCAGTTATCTTCCTTGGTGACACTGATAGGTGCTGCCATCAGAAGGCTTGCAGCCATGCTTAAGAGGATAAAGGTTCTTTTCATAGGTTTCCTTTGGGAGATGTGACCGTGGGCTAAACCAGGTCTTTGTTTTTAAAGACACTGTAGCCGAAAAAGGCAAAGAGCATACCCAGTACAAGTGGGTAGACAATAGCCAGGAGGACAAACATACTCTGTGAGAGTCTGTCCAGGATATAGAAGGCGACAGGTCCCATGACGGTAAGTTCCGGGTCAAAAAGACTGATCGCCGCGACACGGAAGAGCTCCATAGGGTTGATCAGTGCCAAGGCGATGATCAACTCCTCGTTCATACGGTTTTGCAGCATCAGGCTGATAAGGGCGATATCGATGAACGCAAGTAGGAATATCCAGACAAAAAAGGAGATCCCCAGTGCCATCTCGGAGGACTTTACGATCGATGAGATAAAGAACGCTATTCCCAAAAAGACAGAGCTCAGCGAGAAGAGCAGTCCGGTATAGAGAAAGAATATATCCCATGGTACGTTCGCCCCTTTGAAGGAGCCGTAGATGATAGCAAATACCATCGCCATAAACACGGGTAAGAAGACCGTGATAAAACGACCAAAGACCTTCCCCCAGTAATACTGTGCAAGCGAGATGGGAAAGGAGAGCATATACTCGAGGATATGACTGTCGCGATCACCGGAGATGGAACGAACTGTCGTGATCAGGATAAAGATCGGCAGGATGATGATGGTGATCTGGATGTACATCAACAACAGTCGGCTCAATCCACTGAAGCCCATCACCTGTGACTCCGTTATCCCCGCGATGAAAAAGAGTGCGATCAGGCCGCCAAATACAAGTGAGTAGATGATAAACCACTGGGCGCGGATAGACTCTTTAAGGTCGAGATAGACGATAAGTAATAGATTTTTCATTAATAGCTCTTCTTTAGATTTCTTGCTTCGACCTTGTTGACTCTCTCTATCATCTGATGATAATCGAGTATCTCAAGTCCAGGCTTCATATTCTCTTTGCTCTTATGGGCACCCAGACCGTATGCCATAGGTGTGATGTTATAAGTATCATAAAAAGCGGTTCGGGCATCGATCCACTCTCCGCTCTTGATATCGGTGATCTTAATGATCGCGCGTGTTTCCCACTCTATCTTCTCCTCTTGAAACCATAAGACAGTACACCCGATGTCATCAAACATATAGGAGCGACCTGTCTGTGGATCGATGACTTGAACCGCATGATGACGTTCACTTACGACCATCTTACAGCGTTCGCACATATCACGATCCCAATGGACCTTATGCATTGCGGTAGGGTCTCGCTCCTCACATCCGCTGAAAGTAATAGTCACTATCAGTGAGAAGAGAAAAAAAAAGATCTTAGACACGCGCATCCGATACGATCTTACCCAGGTCCATATAGATCTGTCGGTTGACGATGTCTTTGACCTCTTCGAGTCGGTGGGTGACGAAAAGAGCGATCTTGTTCTCTTCATGCTCTTTCAGCAGGCGGTAGAAGTTGTCTCTTGCCTGTGGATCAAGGTTCGCAGTCGGTTCATCATAGATCATGATGTCACTTTTCTTGGCAAGTGAGATCGCGATCAGCATCTTCTGTTTCATCCCACCGGAGAGTGTGAAGAACGATTTATGGAGGTTTGGCTTAAGGTCAAGTTCCATCTCTTTTGCATAGTGTGCTATCGTCTCTTTCTTTACGTCCGAACTGCTACAGACATAACTAATAAGCTCATCCAGGCTTAATTTGATAGGAGGGGGCAGCTGCGGTACGAAACTGACATGTTTAAGGATGTCGATGCGTTGCTTGATGGGATCCATCCCATTGATGCGGATATCGCCATTATTGGGATGATAGTACCCCAAGATCAAGCGGATGAGGGTAGTCTTTCCTGCACCGTTGGCACCCATCAGCGCGACGGCATCGTTCTTCTCAAAGGAGACGGAGACATTATCAAGTGAGACGGTCTTACCAAACTTTTTTGTGATGTTTGAGACCTCTATCATACGAGTGACTTTAGTCTGAACTCAAAGTTGAGTGCATCTTCATGACAGACGTCCACACAGCGTCCGCAGAGAGTACAGTCGGCTCCGGTGACAAACTTCTCTGTGATGCCTTTCTCTTTGTTACCAGCGGCATGTTTGGCTTTGGTGAGATCTAGTACCTGGTTCTCAAAACAGACATCATGGCAGACCATACAGTGGTCACAGTCGTCATTCCACTCTATCCGTGTAGCACTGATAGGACCAAGCATCCCATAAGAGGTCCCGATAGGGCATATATACCGGCACCAGGCCCGTCGTGAGTAGAAGATCTCGATGGCGAGGACAGCGATGACCCACATCAGACTGACACTCCAGCCGTAAGCTATGGCACGACTCATGATACCGACGACATTGAAGGTCTCGAAGATGATGTACCCACTGGTAAACGCAAGGGTAAGGAAGATAGCCCAGAACGCATAACGTACACGATGATCGAACTCATGCTTTTTAATGATCTTTTTATTGACAAGATGATTGTTGATCTTCTCGCCGATCTCACTTAGGAGCCCGTAAGGGCAGACCCAGGCACAGTAGCTTCGACCGCCGACAAGCAGATAGACCACAAGGATCGTGACGGTACCGATGATCATGTTTATATGCAGTTCATAGGTGGCCAGAAAGGTCTCCATCGTGATAAATGGGTCTATGAGGTGGAAGCCAAGAAAACGTGAACCGTTAAGCGTACCTTCAAGGACCTGTATATCTATGGCAAAAGAGAGAAAAAAGGTCAGATGTATAGCTATGACCAGTATCCAGCGTTTGGTACGGTAACTTAGCTTGTTCTTGCCCTCTTTGGTCTTGGTCATAAAGGTCGACAGAAACGAACTGAACTTGATCGTCTCTCTATTGTTATACTGATCCATCTTTCTCCCCCGTTATCACTATTGTACTGCTGCCGCTCTGGCTTCGAATTCCCCGATCTCGTCTGCGAACATCTTAAGTTGGTCCTGATCAAGGTTCATCAAGAGCCCCTTCATGATCATGTTCTCTTTTCTTCCGGCTTTATAGTCGAGTAGCTGTTGATAGACGACTTCGCCTTTGAGTCCTATCAGTTTTGGTCCGATGATCCCTTCACCGTTCATACCATGGCAGGAAGCACATTTTCTCTTATAGTCTTTAGAGACTTTGAATCCGCCAACGTTACCGGCCTTGTCTCTCAAAGCTTTGAGCTTGTCCTGCTCGATAGCACGGTCATCTTTTGCGACAGGGGCATTTGTCTGTGCAGCGGCAGCTGTCCTGCTTCCCATGTCTTCGATAACGGTCGCTGCTTCTCCACCTTGAAAGGCAGGACCTCTCATAGCAGTCGTGACCATCAGTCCAATGATCAGCAGTGTTAAGATCCCTACAATAATATTCTTCATTCTTTCAACCTTTCTTACTTTCTCATCTCGTTGATCTTAGTGTTAAAGTCCTCTATTTCGTTAGCCAGCTTCTCTATCTCTACATCGCTCATCTGCTTGACAAGTTCTGTCATCAGTACATTTGCATTTGGGTCAGTCTTGAACTTTCTGATCTTCTCAAAGATGTACGTCGCATCTTTATCTAGCAGTGACGGCCCGATCACACCATTGGCATAATCATTATGACAAGCAGAGCACTTGACGATGAACTCTTTACTGAGCTTATCGACAAGCATACCTATCTCAATACCCTCATAAGGGCTACGTACCCGCATGTTGGCGTCAAGCACAGTACGAGGTTTGGCTTCCTCCGCCTTCTCAGTTTTCTCAGCTTTCTCTTCGGTCTGATAATCATAATAGAAAGACTTCTCTTTATTTTTATCTACCTCCTGGGCTTTGACCTTCTCTTTGTAGGCATCTTCGTTCTTGGAGACTTCGATCCCGGATGACGTAGCTACTGCAGCACTCTCGGAGGCTTGCTCCTGCTCTTTTTTCTCACCGCAGCCACTTAAAAGTAGAAGTAGTGTCAGACTTAAGAATATAGTCTTCATGTGCGTATCCCTTTTTCATAATAGTCTTCGTAACTTAGTCTTGGTTTGACGACGATGGCAGGCATGTCAACAGGGCAGACCTCTTCACACACGCCACAGCCTATACAGCCATCATAGATCTCAGGTCGTTTCCCGCCTTTGGAGTCAGGGACCATCGCGATGGCACTCAATGGGTTTGGCAGTGGACAGATATCAGCACACATGGAACACTGTTGACCTTCAAAGGCATCGACTTTGTCCAGGACATCCTGTTCAAGCTGTCTGGTGTTTGGGTGCGTATGCATCCTGTCTATGTGCTTTTTAGGTACAGGGGTGTTTGTCATCGCTATACAGCTGTTTGGAAACTCAAGTACAGCGATCCCCATCTTGATGTCTGTCGCCTTCTCAGTACCGTGATCGAGTGCACCACTCGGGCAGGCAAGAACGCAGGGAACAGCTTCACAGGCGTAACAGGCACGTTCACGGGCATCGATGTATGGTGTCCCCTCTCCGGCTCCTTTAAGGATGCCGGCAAGGTGGATGGAGTGATAAGGGCAGACCTGTTCACACTGGCCACACTTTATACACAGACCAAGGAACTTATCCTCATCGACTGCACCGGGAGGTCGCAGACGAGTCTCTTCCCCATTAAGGTAAGGGGTACCGAGGATGCCTCCGCCAAGTACCAGTCCGAGGACGCCAAGAGTAGAGTACTGGATGAACTCACGTCTCTTCTTCTCTATTTTTTCTACTTTTTTCTCTTCTTCAGCCATGATCAACCCTTTTCTCGTAATCTTGGTTTCGCATCTTCCAGTAAAAATACCGGTTCGCTAAACGGGGCCAGTTTGGCCAGAAAGTTCAGCAGTGAGATCACCGGTGAACCATAAAAGAACTTTACTTCCGGATTGTAAAGCCAGAGTTTGTCTGCGTATTGGTAGACTTTATGCGGAGTGTCCCCTACATTGTCACCATCGCGGTCAAAACCGGCATAACTGTCCCAGTAATTACCTTCAAAATCGTTCTTATCGGTCTTGCTTCCACGCGAGTCATTGACTATATCTTCGATATTACCCAATAAAGTATTATTTTTTATTATGTTGTTCTCACTCAGTGAGTGAAAATGGAGTGCTTCTGCATTATAGAGGATCTTGTTGTCCTTTATATAGTTATGGGTATCAGGCTCAAAAGGTGAACGGTCGATATAGATACCCTGTGCATTATAGAGTATCGTGTTGCCGGTGATCGTGAAATTGGAGACATCTTTGAGCCCGATACCCATCCCGGTCGCTCCCAGAGAACTTTTTACGATATTACCGGTAGCTATAGTATCCTGGGAGTACATAAAGAAGATACCGACAGAGTTGTACTGATAGCTGTTATTACGCACATAGTTCTTCCCTGCATACATAAAGTGAAGGGAGTAGCGGCAATGCTCTCCAAAGTTCTCTTCGATATGGTTACCGTGCGAGTACCATACGACCATATCACGAGATCTGATAAGAGAGTTCTTCTGGACCATATTGTCATTACTGTACCAGAGTCGAAGCCCGTCACCCCTGAGTCCAAGGTCAAAACCTTTTGAGGTGATGGTGTTGTTTCGGATGATAGAGTTGTTGACCATCTGCATATCGATCCCAAAGAGGCAGTCGGTGATCGTACAGTCTGATATCTCACACTGAGAAGCATCGGCGATGCTTATGGCTGCGTCAAGCTTATCATGTCGCGCCCCGCTGTTAGTGATGGTAAGGTCTTTCAGCGTCACATAAGAGCTTCTTATCGTGATGACTGTGCCTTCACCCTCCCCATCGATGATGACACCCTCACTCTTGCCTTCGATGGTGATGGGTTTATTGATAGTGAGCTTGCCTTTATAGACCCCTGGGTTCAGCCGAATGATCGACCCTTCTTCAGCGTTGTCGATCGCCTCTTGCAGCGGTGAAGCGTTAGAGAATGTAAAGAACAGTGCTAAAAGCAGGGAGATCCGAAATATCATGAAGACTACTCACTGCTCTCTTTGATCGCTTTTTTTCTTGCCATGACGGCTAAAAGCGAGAAGAGCGAGATCAACAGTATCATATAGAAACCGATGGTTGGGTAGGAGTGCGTGACAAACTGGGCGATCTTTCCATCACCAAAGACGGTCGGCATAAAAGGCTTTATCTTGAACGCGCCCCAGTCATGCAGGTTGTGTCCAAACCAGTAGAGCCAGTAAGAGTAGTCAGCCATGAACAGCAGTGGAAGTGATACCGGGACAAGCATGGCATAGATGAATATCTTGGCGTTATAGGCGATAAAGTAGATGATGGCTAAAGAGAGTAACAGGAGTGCGTAGATACCTATCTCCCGTTCCAGTGTACCGCCGACCCACATAGGGTCCATACCAACGTAGTGGTTGATGGTGTTCATCTCATGGACTTCACCACTGTAGCCATCAAAGTGAAAGAAGACAGGTATGCCTTCAGGAAAGGCCTCTTTAGGATAGTTGGGCGCTTCGAGTGAGACAGCCCAGATGGGTAGTGATGCGACTCCAAGTTCAGCAGAGTATTCGATCATCGCCATCAGGTCATTATGGGCAGCATCAGGTGTCGTGGTACTGATATATCTGCCTTTACTGTAGAAGTCCCATACTTTAGCGGTAAAAGGGGAGATGTCTTCGACCCTATCTTCATGGACAGCGTTAAGGGTGCCATGAAAAGCTATCATCGGAAAGGTGAACGAGAACGTCAGGATGATCAGTGCAATTGCCGCGAAGATCTTTGACTTTAAAAAACTGGGATGCATCGGTGTTCCTTTGTTAAATCTTATGTATAAGGTCTTTATAGAGTCTCATAAATAAAATTTATACTTGATTGTTTAATGTATTCATATTTGTTTGTATTTTAGCTTATAGAGGGGGAATTGTTATTGATATCTATCAACGAAACAAAGGAGAGTCCTCCTTTGTTACTTGTTGGCTAGAAAAGATTAGCGTTTTCGTCGATCCACTTGAAGTACTCGATGATATCTGCTATTTCTTCGTCAGTCATATCCTGGTCAGGCATCTTAAGATTAAAGTAATCTATCATTGCTTTGACATAAGGATCATGGAACATATTCGCAGGGTCTTTGATAAAATCAGCTACCCATTTCTCACCATTTTCGTGACGCTGAAGGACACCGGTAAGATCTGGGCCGGAGCTGACTTTACCGACAACGTGACAGCCTGAACATCCACCTTCATCAAAGGTACGTTGTCCACGCTCTTGTTGAGGAGTCTGTTTTGTAGCTACTTTCTTGACAAGGGTATCTTTTGCACGGATACCGACGTCAGCAGTCTTGACCATATATTGCCAGATCATGTTCTCAAACAAGATCGCTTTCTCCATATCTCCGGCTTTGACCGCTTCATCAGAAAGTTTTTTCTGTTCAGGGATCTGACCGTACTGGTCAAGCGCATCCACAACAAGGTCTTTGACTACCGGATACTTCTCATAATGGTGCTCTTTAAGGAATCCTACGACACTCTGGATGACACCATCAGTCGCTGCATTGACTGCGACAGTCTTGTCATACTCAGCTTTTAACTCCTCAGGAGTCATAGTCTTCATCTTAAGTCTTTGAGCCGAGACATATTTTTTGTTCGGATCTTTGACCATCAGGTAACCCATCATCTCGAGGTGAAGCGCTGAACAGAACTCAGTACAGTAGTAAGGGAAGACCCCTTCGATGTCTGCTATAAACTTAATGGATGCTGTTTTACCAGGCTCCAGTGAGGCGTGGACATCATAATGGTCAACGGTGAAACCGTGTGTCTCATCCTGGGCACGCTCAAGGTTGGTCATATAGATCGTAACGTGGTCACCTTTATTGACGGTAATACGCTCCGGATTGATGTGTGAACGGACCAGTGTCGCGTACACTTTGACATTCTTACCATCACGCTCGATGCGTTCCTGCCCTGCAAGTGTTTTTCCTTCATGGATCTCACCGGTTCTGGTGTTTGTCCCCATCTTGTAACGTACATGCGGGTGCAGTTTACTGGCACGGATAGCTACGGCCTGGTGTGGTTCGCCCAACGGTATAGGCATATCGACCAGCAGGTCCATCTTCTTACCGCGGATATCGATCAGCTGGTGGTTTTGCGGATGCAGTGGACCAACCGGAGTAAAACGATCGATGGCAAGTTTGTTCAGTGCGATGATATACTCACCCTGAGGATCAGCTGATTTACCTTCCATACCACAAAGGTGTCCGATGTTGTAGTGGACATTCACTTTGTCAAGTACTTTCAACGTCTTATAGTTCCATTTTACGACCTGGCTATCGACATAGAGTGAAGTATAGATCTCACCATCTACGTTGGAGTACTGGTTATGCAAAGGCCCCAGACCCAACTCGACCTGACCATGAAGTGATTTTTTCATATCCAGAATTGGGATCCCGTACGGGTCTTTACCGATAAAGTCTTTGGCTTTGATCAGTTTCTGGATCTTAGGCCAGCTATATACGGAAGCATGGGTATCTAGTTTACCACAGACGGTGATGTATTGACCATCAGGAGAGACGTCGACACCATGCGGTGATTTTGGCTCCGGGATCAAGAAGAGTGCATCGTTCTTGACAGCAGTATCCATAGAGATGACTTTATGGTCATTGATGATGGTGTAGTTCTTCTTGTCTTTAGCAAGTTCTGCCAACTTCTTCCAGTTGTAGACATGCAGGAAGTCGGTGTCATTACGAGACATACCAGCTTCGTTTGGTGGCATACCTACTTCGATACCGCCGGTATACATCTCGGAGTTGAACGAGTTGGTGAATCCCCAGCCGTGGCTTGGTCCTTTACCAGCGTCACTCAAGTCTTGCATATAAGGAGGCATCTCGATCGTATAAGAGGCTTCTGCGTCGAAACGACCGATCTTAGGATCGAACTTCCACATGGTGACTCCACCACGATAGGTCTCTTTGTAGTCCTCTATCGGGTGGTAGTTGTTATCAAACGGAGCTGCGTATTGGCATGCTTCGATGACCCACTCGGAATCTTGTGTGAAGAAAGCGCCACCGTGGGCAGATTTGAAGACAGGATTTACGACGATCTGTTTCGTCTCAAAGTCTTCCAGATCGATAAGGGCAAGACGTGGATTGGCTTTATCATTGATGACCAACCATTTACCGTCGTATTTTCCGTCTTTCTCAGAAAGTGCCGGGTGGTGAGTATCTCCCCAGTTGATCTCGCGGCCGCGGATATTACCCTGGCGCAGAACCTTTTTACTCTCTTCATCGAATCCGTATCCCTGCCAAGGCTCCGGTGTAAAGACGGCAATATATTTCAAAAGTCTCATCGATGGTACACCGTAAACCATCATCTGTCCCGATTGGCCGCCTGAACTAAAGACAAGGTAGTCTTCACGACCACCCGTCGGTGTATAGGTCTTAGCTGCACGGATGACATCATTTTCTGTCAGACCACGCTCTTTCATCACTTTTTCCAGGGTACCACCGGCTGATGCTACAGTAGCCGTTAATGCAGTCCCGAGGACAAGTGTTGAGAGTTTGTTTAGATTATTCATTACTCCACTCCTTAATGTTTTATCCCGGTTCACTGATCCAGGATCCAGGCATGACTACAATATATAGCCAGACTTACAGCATATTATTAGTTCTATGCATTAAATAAGTTGATATAGATCAATTATGTTGAGATATTTTGAAATTGTTTAGAGATCTAACACTTTTGTAACACTACTTTGCTATTGTTCGGAATATTTTGGGTCTTCTTCTTTAACTTACTGTACATATTTACTCACCGATCTTGTCTTTATATCACATAATGCTGACCTTTGGCTCTTTTTAAAAACGTTTTTTATAAGATACGGTCTAATATTTGATGAGTCGTCAATAGAAGAGTCTGAGGATCACAAGGAGTAAGATTGGCACTGGATGAACGTACAAAGAGGATCATTGTCATCATACTGCTGAGTGTGGCATCGACCTATTTTTTATATAGCGGTTTTAGTCTGCTCTATTTGGAACCTACTCCGGTGCAGAAGAGCTCCGGCGGTAACTGATCAACATACACTCGTTTAGCTCATGTTGTTCAAGAGAGAGTTCAGACGTGATGTGATTGACTGTCTCCAGGTCGTTCGTCTCTACTGCCAGGGCAAGGTCAAGTAACTGACCAAGTCCCCCTTTTCTTTTGAGAAGAGCATTGGCTATATCTGATTGGATGTGCATCTGCTTGACCAGATCACTGAGCTTATCGCTAAAGAGGGACTCAGATACAGAGAGTAGTCCTGTCATATAGGCGGCATGGGCATACTTCTCCGAGCCTCTGATATGACGGGCAAGCTCTTCCATCAGATAGGCTCGCTGTTTGGCTTGCAGGCTTAGCTGTTTGGCGTAGTTGGATTCGGGCTCGTTCTCATCATCATAAGCATATAGCATCAGTTCAAGCCAGTTCCCCAGACGCTCCCGCCCAATAAGGACCATCGCCTGCTCTAAGGATGCGATAGATTGATGTCCCAGTCCTTCGTGTAGTCGGATGAACTTTAGCAGGTTGAGTGTCAGGTAGGGAGACTCATCAAACTTCTCTATCAGCACGTCCATTGTAGCTTCACTTTTGAGTAGATATATCAGGTGGATCAATAGTGAGTATTGAGGATCAAGCTTATCTTTTTTAAAGAGATTGACATTAGAGAAGTAGTAGCCCTGATAGTAGTCAAAACCAGCCTCTTTAGCTTTTTGGAACGCCTCTTCGTCCTCTATCTTCTCCGCGATATACTTCAGGTCATACTTATCGAGACGTGTGAGGAGAGTCGGAAGGTCTTGTTGATCGTCCATATCTATCTTGACATAGTCGATGAGACTCAGAAGTGCCTGATAGCGCAGGTGAAAAGCACCCGTGTCACGGTAGTGGTTCAGCGCGAATATATAGCCTTTTTTGTGTAACTTCTGGATACGGTCAAATAGTTCGGGAGAGAAGGTGGTCTCTTCCAAGATCTCCAATACAAAGTGTTCAGGGGAGATAGCGTAGATCATGTCATCGAAGAGGGTCTTGTCATCGACTTTGATAAAAGCCAGCTTTTTTCTAGTCAAGCTGTTGAGACCAATATGATTGAGAGCGTTGACGAGGACCCTGGCGGTAGCGTGGAGGTTGTCACTGACGACAGCGCTGTTTTCGTCAGTGTCGCGGTAAAGTAGTTCGTATCCGTATATATTTCTTTTATTGTCGTAAATAGGCAGTCGCCCAAGATAGATAGAGGGTCTCATATGACAGATTCCTTAGGCGATGTTTTCCATCATTGTATCACAATAAATATCAATTTATATTGATTACTGTGTCTTTTGGAAACTGCATCGTCACACAGTGTAGTGAGCCATGCTGACGGATGAGGATAGAGCAGTCAATAGCGATGACGTCATGATCGCGAAAGCTCTTACGAAAGAGTCTGATGGCTTCATCATCCTGCGCGACACCATATATGGGTACGAGTACTGCATCGTCGATCATCAGAAAGTTCGCATAGGTCGCAGGCAGTCGCTCCTGCTCAAAATAGATGGCATCACACATCGGTAGTGCTATCAGTGTGTAGGGAGTATTATCACTTCTGCGAAGTGCCATAAGTTCATGCTCCATCTTGGTCAGTTCATCATAATGCTCATCATCGTGGTCCAGGCACTGCACGTACATGATGCTCTCCGGAGTGATAAATCGGGCGAGGGTATCGATATGGCTGTCGGTATCGTCACCACTGAGATAGCCGTGATGCAGCCAAAGGATCTCTTGAACACCCAGAGTATGCTTAAGCTCTTTCTCGATCTTCTCTTGTGAGAGGTGGGTGTTTCTATTGGGGTTAAGCAGGCACGCAGAGGTGCTCAGAAGTACACCCTCCCCATTAGACTCAATAGCCCCGCCTTCGAGAACAAGGTCAGAGTGCCGAACCGGGTTCTCATAATAGGGCGTCAGTGCAGATGTCATGGCATTATCAAGGGAAGCATCAAACTTACCGCCCCAACCGTTAAAGGTGAAGTCAATGATCTCTATATCTTTATCATCATAGACCGTGATACCACTACAGTCCCTTGCCCAGGTGTCATCGCTCTGATAATGGACAAAGAGTAGGTTAGTAAAGTCACTAAAATAGGTGCGTACTCTGGCTACATCATCACAGATAATAAGACAAGGCTCATATCTGGCGATGGCTGACGCGATCGCGACAAATGTCCGGCTCGCCTTTTCAAGGTAGGGAGCCCAGTCACTCTGTGCGTGGGGGAAGATAAGCTGGACAAAGCTCTGTTCCTCGAATTCGGCAGGTAGACGTCGCATCTTCTCTCCAGTAACCAGCGACTAATGACCGGTAGTCTATAATGCCGTATGGCATATATAACGATCAGCCGTTCGGCATTTTTTCACAATCTTGACATTATCGCACAACGTACCGGAAGTGTCGATAAGATCGCACTTGTCCTTAAAGACAACGCTTATGGGCATGGTCTGAAGACGATGGCAAAGTTGGCATCAGAGTACGGTATCACTAAAGCAGTGGTGCGCAGTGTGCATGAGGCCGGGATGATCTTGGACTATTTCGAGCATATCCATGTCCTGGCTGATATTCCCAGGATGGATGGACCTCATAGTGAGAAGGTCTGCTATACCATCAATGCGATGGAGCAGATAGCACGATTTCCCAAAGGGAGCCGGGTCGAGTTGAAAGTGGATACTGGGATGCACCGTAACGGTATCGCTTCGGAGAGGCTCACTGCTGCATTTGAGGCTATCAAAGAAGCCGGACTGAAGCTTGAAGGTGTCTTTACTCATCAGCGTAGTGCGGATACCCTGAGTTCGGAGTGGTTCTGGCAGAAAAAAAGTTTTGAGAAGGTCAAAGAGGAGGCAGTGCGACTTGCAGAGAAGTATGGTCTCGCACCGCTGCGTTTTCATAGTGCCAATTCGGCTACACTGTTTCGTGGATCATCTTGTGATGAGGATCTGGTACGCATCGGTATCGCCGCATATGGGTGTCTGAAAATGGATGAGACACTCGGGCAGCCTGAGCTAAAGCCTGTCCTCTCTTTATGGGGTGAGAAGATCGCTTCAAGAGTGCTCTTACCGGGGCAGAGAGTGGGCTATAATGGTACCTTCAGTGCTGAAAGAGAGCTAAGAGTCTCGACGTATGATATCGGTTATGCCGATAGCTTACAGCGTGTGCTTTCAGATCACTCTAGGACTCCGGAAGATGTTGGGCTTGTAGGACGGATATCGATGGATAACAGCTCATTTGTGGCGAATGAGGATGCTCTACTGATATTTGAGGATGCCAATGTGATCGCCAAGGCCGCAGGGACGATCGGTTATGAGATCTTGGTAGGCGTACGTCCTGACCTTGAACGGCGGCTTATCGACTGAGCTAACCCGAGATCTTGATGATGGCCTCGGAGAAGAGCACACCGTCGATCGCTTCAGAGGCTAACGCTTCGATCTGCTCCTCGGTATCGATTCGACAGAGGACCTTAGCATCAAAGAGGTAGTTGTCTGCTGCGTTCTGGGCACTTTTTGCCAACTCCTCCTGTACGATGATAAACGAAGCCCCCAGAGCACTGGCATAGATCACTTCGCGAAGGGTCGCAGCTTCAAGGGCAAAAGTAAGATCATTTTTGTTGAGATGCTCGATGATGTCCAGGTTCTCCTTTGAAAAAGGGAGATAGAGCAGGCTGTTAGGCGGGGTATGGATGATGGCATCGCTGTCGTCTATGTGATAAAACCGCTCTGAGGCGATAAAAGGGTGTCCAAATAAGAGCATCTTCTCTCCTTTAGCCGTTCATACACTCTTGCGAGCAGTAGTAGCGGGCATTTTTTATGAAGGCATCATCGACGGCTACATAGGTCCCGCATTTTGTACAGGGGATGAGCTCGTCACTCTCACGTCTCTTCTTCTTTTTAGGTACCCGTTTTTTCTTTACCGGTGCCTTGATCGGTTTTTTTTTGAAAAATACAAAATAGACTATTACAAATACAACGAGCAGTAAAAGGATCTTTAAGATCATTTGTGTCCTTTGATGAGGAGGTAGTGACGTTTATCGGTCTGGATGATCTCATAGTCGAGAGAGGCATCGATCTCCTCAAATACCTTCTCCCCTTTGTAAAAAAGAAGGAGGGTCTCTTCGCTCATGAATGGACGGCTCAACTTCAACAGCAGTTGCGTGTCTGTGACTGCTCTTGATGTGACCATATCGACAGTAAAGGGTTCGAGCTCCTCGACGCGGCAGTCTTGGACATCGACGTTCTTCAGACCCAGGTCGGCCTTGATGAACTGTAAGAAACTGGCACGCTTCTTCAGTGGTTCGACGAGTGTGATCTGGGTGTCAGGCAGTGCCATTGCAAGTATGAGACCTGGAAAACCGGCGCCGGTACCAATATCTAGAGCACTTTTTAGTTGGGGTAGGAAGCTTACCGGATAGAGGGCGTCATAGATAAAGTGATCTAGCTCTGCTTCGTTCTTGACACCAGTCAGGTTATGGACCTTGTTCCACTTAAAGAGGTGTGCTTTAAACCGGGAGATGTGATCAGCGAAGGTGTCGGGTAAAACGATCTTATCGTTCAGGGCTCTGGCTAGTAGATCCATTAATAGAGGTGCTCCGTAGTCTTGAGTTTTGATCGTATCTGTCTGGTATTAGTAAAGCATTAGCTCTAGATGATGTGTCTTCCCATTATTGCCACGGATTATAGCTGATTTTTATTTAGAGCTTGAAGCACAGATCACAGCTGTATACTTTCTTTGTATAATGCCGCCATACGATCTAAAACTCTTTGGTCATTTGCACTGTTAATAGCTATGGCGTTCTCGATGACCCATGAGTTTATCTATAGCACCCATGACCACCACTCCAGTGTACATGAGTATGTGCATGAGATCACTACGATGACAGATCATGGTGATAGCTGTGATCTTCACTTTATGCTTCATCTGACTTACCCTTTGCCGGAAAGAGCAGATGGTATCACATGGGTACATGGCTCACGGTCACTTATAGCTATGATGAACCCCTAGATCAGAACCAGTTAATTTAGTTTTCTTATTCCAGATGTTAGAGACTGTGAAAGAACTTTCTTAATAAATATTTAAAGAGATAGTCTTTTTCGGTCAATATCCCCTTACGATCAACTTCCTCATACCATGCAAGCGTTATAATATCACT
>JAUWRZ010000517.1 GCA_030610325.1 Sulfurimonadaceae bacterium
AAAGTCGAATCATCAAGATCAGGAATAAAGCTCTATCTGGCAAGCGACTTCTACGGTGATAAGTTCGTAGCGATCCGAATGGGATTTGGAGGACTTGATGAGCAGGAGATCCTCGACTCCGTCAGACTTCTCAAAAATGTTTGGGATCAGGTAGTGGACGATATCAATCGATCCTGGCCACACCAATACTACCGAACAAGTGAAGCATAAGCGCTTGTTCGCATCATTGTGATCAGACTTTTAGAGGATAGTAGCGTAGAGAGGACTGTTTTTTATATGAGCTTATCACTATGAGTAAAAGACCTACTTCTCGTACTCAGGTGTCTATGGTCTGATAGGTATTTAAGCTGTAGAATATCTTGCCTGTCCCCATTTCTTGTCCCCATTTTTTCATTTTTCTTTGATATATCATGGGTCTGTCAGGTTCAGTGCCATCTGGAAAAGTTCTTTGCTCATCATCTTTAAGCCCTCGATCTTTTACAGATGATTATAGCTCTTTCTCGATTACCCACACTTTTTTAGAAGGAACCTCGTTTTTATGCCTACTCCCCTAAAAGAAGTCATTAGTAGGATCGGTTTTGTGAAGAGAGGATAGATCAATAGTCATCTATCTCTATCTCTTCTAAGTTTTCATACTCTTCATCTGTATAGAGTCTGGATACGGCGATGAAACGTAGTCCAAGGGGGATCTCTATAGAAAAACTTGAACCTCTTCCCTCTACGATATCTATAGTCAAGTGCGTGCCTTTCATGTACTCAAACTGTTCGGGAGCCATGAAAAACTCGCATCCATGGATCTCACCCATCTTGACATCACGACTTCCGACCATAAAGTCACCGACTTCAAAACACATGGGTGCAGAGCCGTCACAACAGCCACCGCTCTGGTGAAACATGAGTTCAGTCCCATGCTCCTCTCGGAGCTGGTCTATGATCTTATTTGCGGCCTCTGTCGATTCTACTCTCTTTGTGAATGCCATAGTCTAAAAGAACCCTAAAGCATTTTCATCATATGAAGTCAAGATATTCTTAGTATGACGGTAGTTGTTTAACATCATCAGGTGGTTCTCTCTACCGATACCTGAGAGTTTATATCCACCAAATGATGCATGTGCCGGATAGTGGTGGTAACAGTTAGCCCAGACACGACCAGCTTCGATGCTGCGGGTAAGTCTTTGCATCTGGTGTACATCTCTTGTCCAGACTCCGGCACCAAGACCATAGATAGTATCATTTGCGATCTCGATAGCTTCATCTATATCTTTAAAAGTCGTGACAGAAAGAACCGGACCAAAGATCTCCTCTTGGAAAATCCTCATCTTGTTATCACCTTTGAAGATCGTCGGCTCGATAAAACAACCCTCCGGGTATTCTGTGACACTCGCTTTATTTCCACCTATAAGAAGTTCAGCACCTTCAGCTTTACCGATATCTATATAGTTAAGGATCTTTTCATACTGATCATTTGATGCTTGAGCACCCATCATACAGTCTGTGTCGAGAGGATCACCACGTTTAATAGCCTTTACTCTCTCTAAGACTCTCGCCATAAATGGCTCATAGATACTCTCTTGAATAAGTGCACGTGATGGACACGTACAGACCTCACCTTGATTGAATGCGAAAAGCACAAGACCCTCTATTGCTTTATCAAAGAACGCATCATCAGCATCCATGATACTTTCCATAAAGATGTTTGGAGATTTACCGCCAAGCTCAAGAGTAGCTGGGATAATATTCTCAGA
>JAUWRZ010000518.1 GCA_030610325.1 Sulfurimonadaceae bacterium
AAGACTCTTAAAAGAGCTGATGCTTGCTCCTGAGCAGCTTATGATGTTGTTGAAGGTGTTTATCAAAAAGATGGGACAGGAGCTTCCTGAGCTTAAAAAAGCTGTGGAGGATGACGACCTGGAGAAGATCGCAAGACTTGCACACAGCATCAAAGGCTCAAGTGCCAATTTCAGGATAGAAGCCGTGCAGCTTACGGCAAGTAGGATGGAAGAAGCGGCTACCTCGAAAAAGCGGACATTTGAGTATCAGCAGAGCTACAGTGAGCTTGAGAAGGAGCTCTCCCAGATCGCTATAGCAGAGTGACTGTGACCATCATCATCAATCCTCTACGTAATAACCTACCCCTGAGGAGTTTTTGATGATGTCTGTAGGCAGTTTGTTACGAAGGCGCCAGACAAGGGTACGGACACTGTTCTCTGTAGCACCGTCCTCTTCCCAGACATAGTCGATCGCCTGTTCAAAACTGACGACCAGACCCAGTTGGGCTACGAGCAGGCGGATAAAGGCGTTCTCTTTCTTTGTCAGCTTGATCTTCTTGTCAGCATAGAAAGTCTCACAGACCCTGATATCAAGATGATAACCATCCCCAAAAGGGATGATGGGCTTATCTGTGACCTGCTTGGAGTAGAGCATCTTCTCAAGTTTAAGTTTATCTAGCTTGAGACCGCTAAGGTCCTCGCTGCTCATACGCTCCTGGTCATACTTGTACATAGCCATCTGGATAGCTGCATTAAGACCAAGCGGATCGAATGGTTTGACGATATAGCCATAAGGCTGTGTCAGTTTTGCCTGATCTATGATGCCCTCGTCAGAGTGCGCAGTGAGGAAGATGAATGGTAGCTCATGTCTTTCGCGGATGTGTCGGGCAAGTTCGATGCCATCGTTGCTTTTTTGCAGACTGATATCGATCAGTACCATATCCGGCTCATAGACCTTTATCTTGTTACGTGCCTGTACGGCATTGTCAGAAGTCGATACGATGTCGTATCCCTGCTGTTCTAGTGACATCTTGAGGTTCATCGCTGTCACTTCATCATCTTCTACGATGAGGATCTTTGTCTGGCTCAATCTAAGGTCCCTTCCAAGTAGTAGCGTCTACTTGATATTATAATATATTATACTTGTGGCACAATTCTATCATAACTTTTTAAAATGTGATAGAGGTTTATTACATTTTTATCACATTTGGCTTTTAGACGGGGCTAAAAATAGGGTGTATGCAGCGATGCTTTATCGCTTCTTCAACACATCTTCGCCATAATCACGACAATATAAAAATGGGCTCTGCCCTGTATGGATGGCTATGTTAGATTTTACTAAATTCACCAAATACTCAAAACCAGGCCCACGCTATACCAGTTATCCGACTGCACTGGAGTTTAGCGACACTTTTACTTATGAACGTTATCTTGATAAGTTGACATCACAGGACACATCTCGTCCTATCTCACTCTATTTTCACCTACCGTTTTGCCGAAGTGCCTGTTACTTCTGCGGCTGTAATGTTGTCTACACCTCCAAAGAGGATAAGATGGTCCGCTATATCGACTATCTGAAACGTGAGATGCAGATCTTGAGTCGTTATCTCAACACATCACGTCAGGTGATCCAGCTCCATTTTGGCGGAGGGACACCTACGTTCTTTACTGCTGCGCAGCTTGATGAGATCATTACGATCATAAAAAGCCATTTCAAACACTTCTCTGAAGATGTCGAGATCA
>JAUWRZ010000350.1 GCA_030610325.1 Sulfurimonadaceae bacterium
CATCAAGACCATCTATTGTCAACCACAGACGACCAGAAGGTGTATGGTGTGGAAGGATGGCACTTCCGGAGATGTTCACAGTAATAGTATCAGAGGCATCCTCCTCAGATAGAGATGAGTCATCACCTGGGGCTTGAGTAGAGTCACCTCCTCCACCACCACCGCATCCATTAAAAGTAAAAAACATCGCAAACAGTAATACTGCTATTGAAAAAAAGTGACGTGCTCTCATCATCGATCCTTTCGAGTAAATAACAGTAATACAAACAACTATACATATCTGTCTGCATTCTGATATAGATCTGACTTTGATTTTTAGGAGTGAAGAGAGCCAGACCGTTTATCTCTTAGGCAACCCGACTGTCAAAAAAGACTCTAGGCTTTCCGGTTCTCTCTTTGAGAGCTTTGGCTTTATCTGAAAAGTAGAAAGTTTAAGACTTGATATAAACATAAGATCTATATCTAACTTAAATAATTATGGAACCGATCTACTTAAAAGTAGATAAATGCTTTAATAATATAATTTTTTATTATATATTAGTAATAATATCATTGACAAAGGATACCTGTTTAAGGGGCTTTATAGCTATTTGTAAAATCGAGAGTATCTATAAAATATCTTCTCATAAAAGTCGTAGAAGTTGATGATCTGTACAAAAATATTGTAAAAATTAGTAATTTATACATCACATCAGATGTTTACTATTAATCGCTGTGAAAAACAGCGCTGATCACTGCTCCTCTCTTGTGGAGTCCCAAATCCGACTAAAGATCATAGATCTCCTCATCATCATCCTTGTTCTCGCGTGCGTTGTTCTTAAGCCACCTTGCCCACCGTCTGTTCTCAGTGACTGTCTGTCTTACCAGCCATCTATGTGCAGACTCTGCCAGTGTGATCTCAAAATCGCCTATCTTTAAGCGTGGGACATCTTCAAGAAATGCTTCCATCTCATCAAGCAGAGTCTCATGCTTGAGACTATCCTCATCAAGATCAGGATAAGCGAGCTCTTTCATCTGAGCCTCTTTTCGCTCGATCTGCGCCTGGACAGCCAGACAGAACATCTTTGATGTCTGTTGGTCCTGAACATGTTTTCGCTCAGGGTCTGTAGTCTCAAACGAGACAGCAAGCAGCCTGAAAAGCTCTTTTAGTTCTCTATCAAGCTCCGTATTACCTGACATATAGAGTGTTTTCCACACGACAGACTCAGCCAGCTCTTTACGTCTTCGTACCCACTCTTTGATGAGCATATCATGATGCAGGATATGATTGACCAATCCAGCTTCGACAAAATGGGCCAGCTCGCGCTCTGTCTCTGTTATCTTCATACTTGGGAGTCTTTTGATAAACGCATGCAGGGCCTCCACAATACTGACATGCTGCTCTTTATGTTCATCAAGCCTTGGGTATCCATACATCCTCATCACATCTTCTTCATGCTCAAAATGTATCTTTGTGTAATCGTAGAGTCTGTGGATGACATCTTTTATCTTCTCTGCACGATGAGAAGGATCGACCACATGGAAAGCCTCTTTCGCTATCTCAAATAACGCTTTATGCTCCTTATCGACCAGTGCTTCATCTATGAGATACTCATCTTTCCAATCCAGTTCCTGCATGTCGATCCCCTCTTCTCGTTCAATACTGTTCTAATGGTATAACATGATATTAAAAACATTGATAAGATCATCATCTATGCCAAGAGATGACTTTTATAAATGCCAGTCTGATCACGTAAAACAAAATAAGACTTCAGCATGTTTTTTGCATATAAATATTACTATCTAACAATAGACAATATCAACTATGGTCATTGTCAATAAATCCTATATCAAAGCAGATACCTCCCATGGAAGCGAACAAGACAGAGTCGACCAAGCCCCCAGTAAAAAAAGCGACACCGGCGAAAAAAGCAGCCAGTGCCACAGCCAAGACAGCCGTTAAACCAGCTCCAAAAGCAGAAGAGAAAAAAGTAGAAGCAGTAAAGACAGAAGAGAACACAGCACCTGAGTCAACAGAGAGTCCGACTGCTCAAGAAGAGCAGAGCAGCAGTACTATCTCTGAGATCTTTGACTCTGTAAAAGAGACCATAGGTAGCGGTGCTCACGCGGTTGGTGACACCGGTAAAGAGATACTTCATAAAGGCGGAGATGTCGTCGGATCTGTGACTGATAGCATCGGAAACGGTGCTCACGCAGTTGGCGACACCAGTAAAGAGATCTTGCATAAAGGTGGAGATGTCGTGGGGTCTGTGACTGATAGCATCGGAAACGGTGCCCACGCAGTTAGTGATACCGGAAAGAGTATGCTCGGTAAAGGCGGTAACATCGTCTCATCAGCATTAGACATCGCTGCAAAAGCCGTCTCGTCTGTAAGATCAAGCCTGAGATTTAGATCTGGTGCTGACGAGCTTTTAAAGTGGACAGAGCTTCATGAAAAAGGCGTTATCTCCAAAGAAGAGCTTGAAGCAAAGAAAAACAGACTCATCTAAGTAAAGAGCTGCAGAAAGGATAGAGATGTCATTTATGGAACGCCTTCAAAGTGCTATGATACTTAAGACCTCCATGTACCATCCCTCCGAAGCAGAGATAGTCGAACATCCCCATCGCTCCTTTCTTGAAGCGATACAGAGAGGTCGAAAAAGTACAGTAGAGTCCATGATACTAAAGGGACTCGATGTCGACCATAGGGAGGGAGTACGACTCCCTGCACTCCTACAAGCCATCAAATATGAGCACTACGAGATAGCCACCCTGCTGTTACAGTATGGTGCCACTGCCAATATCAGCGATCATAATGGTGAGACCGCTCTGCATCTTGCCACAAAGATGCGTATGAACGAGATGATCCATCTTCTCATACGCTACGGTGCAGACACCACCCAGCCTGACTCCTCCGGTATCACTCCTTTAAGCATCGCATATCAGCAAGACAGACCGATCACACTTGAGTTACTCACAAGCACAGAAGCGATGCCAATAACATCCATGACACTGTTTGAAGCTGCCTCTGCAGGCGATCTTCCGGCACTTATAGCACTCAAAGCTCCTCTAAGCGAACTCTTTGAGAAGAATAGACGGCTTCAGACACTGCTGCACACAGCCGTTGAGGGAGGTGACATCAGACTACTTTGCTATCTTTTGA
>JAUWRZ010000321.1 GCA_030610325.1 Sulfurimonadaceae bacterium
AACTATCTGCTTACCTTTTTGACAGGATGGGTCTTAGGTCGATGGTTTCGAAAAAAGCCGTTGGTAAGAGAGTATGATGAGAGACTGGTCGGTAAGATCAAAAACAGCCGAAGTGCTAAAGCGCTGGCTATAGTCCTGGTACTCAGTGGTGATGAACGGTTCGCTGCTCTGATCTCGAGATTGGAGAGAAGTCTGGATGGAAAAGGTCTGCTCAAGGCAAAACGTGAAGCTCTAGACTTTATCGATGAGCAGGAGCAGTGGGATATCCCGGTGATCCATGATGGTCTGATCGGTCGTCTCTTTCAGGTACTCACACAGATATTTAGTATTGGAACAGGTATAGTGCGGTCTATTGTCGGGATGTTCAGAAAACAGTAGCAAATGCCATACAGGGTTCTCAGAGGTGCCCTAAAGTATAATTCAAATAGTAGTAAAAAAGGTGGATAGATGTCAGAGAAGATCACTGCGATAAAATCAGAAGTCGCGAAGGTAGTCGTCGGCCATGAGAAGATGATAGACGGCCTCTTGATAGGTCTGTTGTGTGAGGGGCATATCCTTATAGAAGGGATCCCTGGAGTGGCAAAGACGACAACAGTAAAAGCACTTTCAGAGAGTCTTGGACTCGGTTTTAAACGAGTGCAGTTCACCCCCGACCTTCTGCCGAGCGATATCCTCGGTGCCGAGATCTATGATCCGCAGAACAATGACTTCAAGATCAAGCAGGGTCCGGTCTTTACCAACCTGCTTCTAGCCGATGAGATCAACCGTGCTCCGGCAAAGGTACAGTCCGCACTGCTTGAGGTGATGCAGGAACGTCAGGTGACCATCGGTGATGAGAGCTTTGCGCTTGAGCCGCCTTTTTTCGTCATGGCGACGCAGAACCCTGTCGAACAGGAGGGTGTCTACCAGCTTCCCGAAGCGCAGCTTGACCGTTTTATGCTTAAACTCAATGTCGATTACAACACGAAAAAAGAGGAGCTTGAGATAGCTCGTCGCATCGCTAACAAGACCTCGCAGACTATTCATGCTGTCATCACCCATGAAGAGCTCGAAGGATTGAAAAAAGTCGTTGCCGCCGTGCATGTGGATGAGGAGATAGAACACTACATGATCGAACTTGTCTCTGCCACGCGAGACCCGAAAGCCTACAAGCTTGATGACATCGCCGAATACATCCAGTTTGGTGCCTCTCCGCGTGTCAGCATAGATATGTTCAAAGCAGTAAAAGCGATGGCGTACCTTCGCGGCAAGGATTTTGTCACACCGGTAGATGTTGCCTACCTCGCGAAAGAGCTGATGCGTCACCGTATCATCCTCACCTATGAGGCGGAAGCGGAGGGGATCACCACTGATGAGATCATCGAGAAAGTCCTTGAAGCAGTAGCTATTCCTTAGGGAATGCGAAAGAGGAAAGTGTGAAGAGGGAAAAGGAGAGAGGAGATGGTTTTGAATCGAAACAGTATTGACTTCGTTCAGATAGGGTACACACCCATTTCCTATTTCCCCTTTCGCCTTTCCCATTCCCTGTCCCAAAGGGACACCTATGTCTAAACTCCAAAAGATCCTCGTACGAGCACGTCGCCAGGTCTTTAGCGAGATGGTGGGTAACAACCCCTCTATCTTTCAGGGTGAAGGGTATGACTTTATCGAGATGCGTGAGTATATGCCTGGTGATGATATCCGTCATATCGACTGGACGGTCACGGCGAAGATGCAGCACCCCTACATCAAGATCTTCAGAGAAGAGCGTGAACTCAATGTAGTGATGGCTTCTATGTTAAACGGCAGCATCCATTTTGGCTCTAAAAAGTTCAAACAGGACCTTATCGCGGAACTTACAGCCCTGATCAGCTTCTCGACCCTGCGAAACGGGGACTTGCTCAGCTCCTACTTCTTCGCAGATAAGCTCTATGAACACTTTAAACCGACAAAGAAGCTGCACGCGGTACAGAAGAACGTTCAGACGGTACTTGATTTCGACCCCATCAAGAAAGAGGCGGACTATAAGACGATGGCTGATACGCTCTATAAGCGTATCCGACGACGATCGCTGATCATCATCATCGCTGACTTCTTTGAGATCCCCGATCTACGGATCTTGGCCAAAAAACATGAGGTCGTAGCCATCATCGTGCGTGACAAGATGGAGGAGGCTCCGCCGGCTTTTGGTTTCTCATCCTTGATGGACCCGGAGTCCGGGCAGTCGCTTGAGGGTGACTTTAATGCGAGAAGTGTGAAGGCATACAAAGCAAAAGTACATGCGCATGACCATAAGCTGTATGAGCGTCTTAGAAAAGACCAGGTCCGTTTTATCAAGGTCTATACCGATGATGTGGCGAGTGTACAGCTACGGCGTCTTTTTGAAGGGCATCGATGAAGCCGCTGCCACCGATGATGCCAAGCTCACCGGATATCCCTCTGCATGACATCAAACCGCTTGTCGAGGTCCCGGACCACTCCCTGCTGCTACTTAGTGGACTTTTGGTCTTAGCGGTCGTGCTTATCGGCAGCGGGATCTATCTGGCATGGCGTCATCTACTTCAGCGTAAAAAGGTGAACATACGTCTGCAGAGCTACAAAGCCCTTAAGTCTATCACTTTTGAAGACTCTAAAAAAGCGGCTTATGCGATCACCCGTCATGGGCTTCTCTTCTCAAAAGAGGGTGGGCGCTATAAAGAGGCGTATCTTGAGCTAAATCGTCGTCTTGCCCCTTATAAATACAAAAAAGAGGTCGCATCTATCGATGAGGAGACCCTAGCCTATTTTCAGATATATGTCGAGATGATCGATGCTTGAGGGCCTCTACTTCGAGTTTCCAAAATTACTCTTTGTAGTGTTCTTCTACATAGCATGCGCAACACTCTGCCGCATGAAGCTCCCCTCGATCTTCTTTCCGCATACTACCCAGTTTGCCAGAGAGTCGGCAGGTGTCTCGAGACTTCTCTTCTTTCTAAAGTGGATAGGTGTCGTCATGTTGGTCGTAGCACTGATGTCCCCGGTAAAAGATGAGGAGCTTAGCATCAAGCCGACGCAGGGGTATGACATCGCACTGGTGTTGGATGCAAGCCAGTCTATGAGTGCGAAAGGATTTGACAAAGAGGACCCGGAGAGGAACCGCTTTGATGTGGTCAAAAGCATCGTAGATGCGTTTGTGAAAGAGCGGGTGAGTGATAACCTTGGCATCGTCGTCTTTGGAAAGTACTCCTTTATCGCCGCACCACTGACCTATGATCAGGTCATCATCTCCCGTATCGTCGATCAGCTTTACATCGGCATGGCTGGAAAGTTCACAGCGCTCTATGAGTCGCTGGCGCAGTCAGTCAACCTGATGAAGGACTCCACTGCAAAGACGAAGATAGCCATTGTCCTTACAGATG
>JAUWRZ010000238.1 GCA_030610325.1 Sulfurimonadaceae bacterium
GCTGTATAGATCTGTATGACAGTATGGACGAAATGCTTCTCTTCCAGATCCAAATCACTGTTGCAGCAAAAGTCGTATAGACTTTAGAGGGGACACAGCTTCATTTTTTGCTTCGCTCAAAACCTCGCAACTGTCCCGCGCTATCAAGTGACTCAGGTCAGTTATCATGCGTCTTGATACGGGGTCATGGGTTGACTTTTTTCATGCCAAGCTTGCGCAGGCAGATAAAAGTAAAGCCTTGACCTCCTGATGTCTATACAACTGTTATTGCAACAGACAACTCAAACGATCAAGACAATCACTTCGTCCATACAGTCCAAAAACCCAAAAACGCCCTACTTCGGCACGATCCCATCAAACTCAATACAGCGTGAGGTATGAAAATCACGGATATGGTTTTCAGACTTGAAGAGGTCTCCATCAAGACGCCATTGAAGCTTTTTGGAGATAAGTACCGAACGGGAGATGGTACGCTGCATCTTGTTCTCACAGATGATCGTCTCGCCTTCATTGAAGATCTCCTTGACACCATCCATCCTGGCAGTCGTGATGTAATAGTGTGCCAAGATCATAACAGTAAGCAGTGTACCGACACCAAGCATCCCCTTTATAAACGCACCTTTTGGCAGGTCTGAATATAGTGTGACGATAGCTGTGACTACCAGGATAAATATCCCGATAGCGATGTAGGCTACCTCAAGTTCTAAAAATAGTGGCATTTGTTTCCTTTTGATCTATACTTTTGATATTAGACTTGATCTTTATGTCGCTCTTCCCAAGCCTCGAACTTCGGTGTGAAGTAAGTGATCCGCACCTTTTTAAACTCTCGTGAGGAGTAGAGCGGACGGAATGACTTATACTCGATCTCATCTGCGATCGACTTGATCATCGCATCTGTCTCCTCTGTCGTCTTACCATGGACCATGGAGAAAAGATTATAAGGCCAGTTCTCATATTTTGGACGCAGGTAGCAGTGGCTGACAGCACTAAACGCAGCCACAGTCTCGCCGATCTCGGCACCCTTGTCTGCATCAATATCCCAGACCACCATAGCATTGGCATTGAAACCGGCTTTACGGTGGTTAAGGATGGAAGCATAACGTCGCATGATCCCTGCGTCTTGAAGCTCCTTCATTATCTCGAAGAAGCGTTCGTAATCAATACCCATATCATCGATCATCGCTTTGAACGGCTCACTGACGATATCTATATCTTTTTGCGCATGCTTGATGACCTCATAATGCAGGTCACTCATCTCGATCTCTTTATGCGACTGTTTTTTCACGATCTCTTTTTTCGCATCTTTTCCAGTCGTATCGAGCTTCACTGAGATCTTGAACAGCTTAAGCGTAGGCAGCAGGATGAAGTCATCCGCTTCCGTCAACTTCGCAAGTAGCTCCACTGTCTTATCCAGTCCCAGTATCGTGTTTGGCGGTACCGCCAGGGTGAACCAGATGTTGAACTCATGGTTACGCTCATAGTTGTGAGAGATCCCCGGGTGGGAGTTGATGATCTTGACTGCACTGTCTATCTTATCCTCGGAGATCTTGAAAGCGACAAGTGATGACTTGTAACCCAATCTCTTCGTATCGAAGATCGCTGAAGTCTGACGAATGATCTTTTTCGCCTTCTCCTCTTTTAAGATAGCAAGGACTTCCTCTTCCGCCATCCCCAACTCATCCGCGATCGCTTTAAAAGGTTTAGCGACCAATGGAAACTTTTTCTGTATTCTTGAGAGTATCTCTTGTGTCATCTATTATAACTTTCTGTTAATTTTGTAAACCGATTGTATTGGTCTTATCTTAAAGCAAAAAGAATTCTAGTCATTTTTGGACGATTTTAGTTTGATATGTATCAAGGTGTGTATATATTTAAGACACTAGACTAACGAGGCTGTTTAACTACAATATCTCCTGTTTGACTGGAGTCTGCTCGTGCTAAGTAAGAGATGTAGCAAGCTCTCATCCCAAAGTACAGCAGATCAATAGCTTTAAAAAGATACCTTTTAAAGAGATTGTGTTAGACTTTTGAACTTTTTTAGACATAAGGTCGTTTATGGGTTATTTTCCGGCATTCATCAAACTTGACAATGCAAAGATACTGATCGTCGGAGGCGGCTACATCGCCCATGAGAAGCTTGAGCATCTGCTTGATTTCACAACTGACATCACGATCATAGCTTTGGAGTTCTCTTCTGACATGAAGGGACTGATCGCTGAACATGACCTTCCTTATGAAGAACGCAGCTACCGCGAGGGTGATATAAAAGATTTTGGGATAGTCGTCATAGCAGTAGATGACATCCCTCTTCAAGCAGCGATCTTTGATGAGTCCAAACAGTACAAGTGCCTTTGCAACGCTGTGGATTCGGTCGATTATTGTGATTTCATCTTTCCGTCTTATGTAAAGAAAGATGACCTGACTATCGCCATATCGACATCCGGTGCTTCCCCTGCTATGGCCAAACACCTCAGACGCTATCTGGAAAAGATCATCCCCGAGGGGATAAGTGAGTTCCTGCAGGAGATGAAAGCCCTGCGTAAGAGCATACCAAAAGGTAAAGAGAGGATGCAGATGCTTGATAAAAAAGCCCAAGACTATATAAACACATGGAGTAAGAGATGAGTGTCAAACGCGGACTAATATTTGGATTTTTATTTGCCTTTCTAGTAGTAGGCTTTTCGACTATGCAGCGAAGCATGCCTGCAGCTAAAGAGAGACGTATCTATGATGCCATCAAGCCCTACATACCTTATACGCTTGAGAAGAAAGTCGGTGGCCTGGCCATCATCGACAATCGCACCGGTGACAAAGAGAAGCCCAGTGCAGCAGAGGTCATGTTACGACTTGATGAACTCGAAGGGAAATGGGGAAAAACGCATCTTCAGATCATCGGTAATGATGTCCATATCCTCGGTGACAACAATCAAAGCATCGTCAAGATCTTTATCGAGACACCTGAAGAGCATGCTTTCCTCAAAGAGTTCTTCGGTATCTGACCTGCTTTATCTAGGCAGCCATCAGGCTGCTCATAATACTCTCAATAGCCGACTCATTGCTTCGGTCTTTTTTATACGCTATGTAAAAAGTATGTTCAATGGACTCTTTACCCATCCTGGCAGCATATAAGCGCTCTTCCATAAGTTCGTTCTCAATAGCCTTTTTAGGGATCCAAGAGAGCATCTGTCTACTGTTTAGATCTCTCGAAGAGCGAAGTATGGCCTCTTTCACTGAGGAGAGATGGTCGTTCACACCCACAATATCAAATGATCTGGAATCTATCTCATATCGTTTGAAAAGCCCATCGATCTTCTGCTGGATAAGTGATCGCTTAGTATGAAACAGTAGTGAGGAGTCATACAGTACCTGGGGAGCGATCTCAGCTGCCAAAGGACGGGAACTGAAAAAGACGATCTCATCTTTGAACCACTCATGAGAGTGCCATTCAATGGCAGAGACCTTTGTCTCCAGCAGTGCCAGATCGATCTCATCATTTTTCAACGCTTCTATCAACGCCTCATTCGTACTGTTCTTCAGATATACCTGTGTGCCGGTACCTTTATGGATCTTCTGTAGGTACTTTGGAAGGATAAGGTCGTAGATGATATCAGTGGCCCCGATGATAAAAGAGAAGTGCTTTGCCTTGATCTTCTCCAGATCGACCTGGGCTTGATCTACAGCACTCTGATAACGCTTCATGATCGCATGAAGTGCCTCTCCCTCTTCTGTCATGATCAGACCACGCTTTCTACGTTGAAACACACTCTGATCAAGTGTCTTCTCTATCTGCTTTATACGTGCCGATATGGATGGCTGCGAACAGCCAAGTGCTTTAGCCGCTTTTGAGAAGCTCTTCATCTCTACGACTGTCAGATACGCTTCGACATTAGCGATATCATGGATGACTCCCAGACCATTGCCCATGGACTATCCTTTGTCAGACTGTTCTTCATAATCAGTTCTAAGTATAAGAATATATCATATTATGGACCATAAGACAAAGTAAAACAGGTGCTTAGGGACAATCGGTGGAAGTAGTAGTGTGAACGCATTATTTTTATCGTCAACATCAGAAAGGCAGCTAGCTCAGGTATTACTTTATATAATAAAAATGATACATAAAGTCTATCAGAGAGTATCAGTGCAATTGGGCGAAAAAGTGATCACCCATTGTCCTGAAGCTTAAAAGAGAGAAAAAACGCACTGACAAGCAGTAACAGTGTCAAACTATACAGGGCCGTATAACTGCTAAACTGCAGGACTACCCCACCGAGGATGGAGAAGAAGAGCCCAAATGAGACGATGTTTATCTGCAGTGCCACATA
>JAUWRZ010000493.1 GCA_030610325.1 Sulfurimonadaceae bacterium
AAAAATCGTAAATATTAGTACTCTTAGCTTTGTTTAAAACGGATAGGGGAAAGTCCTTTTATGGGTGGATATCCTTTAAAGAGCTCACTACGACTCTTCTTCAGACGGCGGATCACTATAAAGACTTTGATCATCTTTTCTATCCCAACCTAGTGACTATGGCTTTTCAATGTTGATAAACTTGGCATAATAGATCAAAATAGGTGCGATGACTATAGAAGCGATGACTGCTACGACCGTACCAAAGACCAAGGAGATCCCAAGCCCGCCAAAGACAGAGTCGGGTATCAAAAACATACTGCCAAGTATCGTACCGACCGCTGTCAATAGGATCGGCTTGGTCCGTGTCGCCGTTGCAGTCGCGATGGCCTCGATCTTGCTCATACCCTGATCGATCTTCAGTTGTGTAAAATCAATGATCAACACCGTATTTCTCGCATTGATCCCCAATAATGCTATAAAACCTATGATGGAGGTCCCTGTAAAATAGACAGTATGCTCTGAAAAGGCATCTATTAAGATATGCCCTGCGATTATCCCTATAAATGCCAGTAGACTACCGATAAGCACGATGACACTCAGTGCGATGTTCTTATAATAGAACACCAAAAGAGTCAGGATCAAAGCTACCGATATCGCAAGCATCACAAAGAGGTCTTTTAAGATATCGAGCGTTATCTGTATCTCACCATCCCAGACGATCTGATAGACTTCACCAGTCGCGTGCTCTTTTAAATAAAGGTCAGAATATTTACCCTTTTTAAACTCGAACATGCTGCCATTTGAGATCTCAAACTTATCGCTCATCTTCTCTCTTATGGTCGACAGCGCTTCATTCCATGGATAGATGGGAGATGTCAGTTTGGTCTCACATGATACAAATGTATAGTCCTGAAGGTCTTTTGAATACATCGGCGGGTGTGTCAACGTCTCTTTTACGGCTATGACCTCACTTAGCGTTATCATCCCTCCTTGCGGGTTCATAAGCTTCAAGGATGTCAATTTATTTACGATATCCTCTTTGGTAGCATGTTCTACCTTTTTACTGTTATCGCTTAATGTCAGATAGATAGGGATCTGCTCATTCGATCTATCTTCATTTTTGACTGCGATGACCATTCCTTCAAATGCGATATACAGTATGTTATTGATCTGCTCTACTGTTAATCCATACCTTATTGCTTTCTCTTTATCTATCTCGATCGTGAATCTTTTAAAGGGTCTGTCATCTTTGATCTCAATATCTGTCAATGTGTCTATGCTCTTCAAGATCGATGCCACTTCCAAGGCGATAGCATCTCTTTTCGCTCTCTCTTTTCCATAGATCTCAGCGACAATAGCACCGTAAACAGCGGGTCCGGCAGCTTCTTCGACTACATACATCTCTTTGTGTTGACCACATCTCTGAGCTATCTTGTCTCTTGTCTCCTGGGCCAGGAGAAAAGAGCTTATATCCCGCTCTTTTGCTTTTGAGAGATTGGCTACTATCTGGGCACTGTACTCACCACTTCTTAACATACTTCCCTTTATCAGACCGATGAAATCGACAGGAGCACCCATGCCGTAATAGGTCTGTATATCCCGGATCTGCGCAATACTCTCTAAGATGTTCTCCACACAGAGGACTGCTTTTTTTGTATTTTTAACAGTTGTCTCTTTTGGCAGATCGATATATACAGAAAACGAATTTGAGTCCTTTGGAGGCAGTACTTTGAAGCTCAGTATCCCAAATGGATAGATCATCATAAAAGACAAGATAGTCAAGAGGACACCTGATGATAAGATCAAAGACTGTTTTGTCTTACTGTTTAAGATGTTTAAGATCACATCTCTCATGACATCTCTTTTCTATGCATCATCTTTTTAGCAAAGTAAGGGACAAAGAGATAACCAGTGATCAAAGATGACAACAGTACGACACTCATCACTATGGGGACCGGTTCAATAAACTCACCGATCATCCCAGTCAAGATCAGTCCTGGAAGCGTTGTGAAGATGATCGCGATCGTCGCTATGTTCGCAGAGTT
>JAUWRZ010000225.1 GCA_030610325.1 Sulfurimonadaceae bacterium
ACGACTTCCTAAGAGACGCTTTTAGATCACTTTAAGATGATGCTCGGTGAGATACTCGAAGATGAAGTACGAAACAGTCTCATCATAGATGAGATCATCAGACTTCCCACACGAAAGATATTAGTCCTAAGTGAGCGTATCGAACACCTCAATATCTTATGGCACCTACTGCATGCGAAAAACAAGAAAGCTGTACTACTTCACGGCGGGCTCAAGACAAAAGAGAAGAGGATCCAATTCGAGAAGACTACAGATGCTTCTATCATCTTATCTACAAGCAGCTACATAGGGGAAGGGATCGATATCAGTCATCTTGATACCATCGTCTTTACTATGCCAATCTCTTACCCTGAACGTATAGTGCAGTATTTAGGACGAATCGGAAGAGAAGGTCAACAGTGTCTTGCTATAGACCTTGTTGATTCTGAGGTGCCTATGCTAAAGAGTAGTCTCAGTAAGCGGATGAAGGGATACAAGAAGATGGGGTATGTGTCATCACCTATAGGTTCTCTGTTTTAAAAGAGCACCTCCTACTTCGAAAGCTTTCGCATAATATAGCCGATGATCACCAGTAGTACGATCCCTGCTGCAATAAACCATGGGGCTCGTTCATCAAAAGCGGCTGCCCACTCTTGCAAGAAGAGGATGAAGTAGGCCCAACAGGTCGTTGCGATCAGGGTACCGATGAGCACTACACTGAGCGTAGTCCGGTGTCTGAACTCCATCATATAGCCGATGATACTTCCCACGACCGGACCCGTCATCCAAAAAGGGAACCAGACAAAAGCAAAAAGTCCGTAGACCCCATACTTCTCAATAACAGGATGGTATTTCACAGCACTGGCATGACTTTTGTCTACAAGACTTTTCAATCTTCCTATGTTTAGGAACTGATTCCAGCTAAGCACAAAGAGCGGATAGATGATCAGTACCAGTAACAGCTCGACCAAAAAGTTGATACCGATCACCACCGTACTGCTCATCTCTGCGGCAAAACCGACCGAGATCCCGGCGGCACGTCCAAAAAAGAGATTTCCTGCACTCATAGCAGCTAAAGTCTGATAACTCTCCGGAAAGAGAAGCCAACTGAAAAAAAGAAAGAGAAGATAGAGAGCCAGAAGCAGCGTGCCGAAGATCAGGAGCTTCCCCTCAGGAAGGGACAACAGTCTGTTCTCTTTGCCTGAAGACATCTCTAGAGCCCTTTGAGGTACACTTTCAGATAACCCTCTTCCAGCGCGATCTTGTCCAGCTCATCTTCGGAGATCTTATTATGGACATAGCGATGGATCAGCTCACCTATCTGCGGATGCTGTCTCTCTTTCGAAGAGGCATGATGTAACAGCTCATCAAGGGCTTCTCGTACAAAATGCTCAGCTGCATCCTCATAGATAGCATCAAATGAGCTTAGACTGTCGATAAAAGCCATCACACATTCCGCTTCAATAAGATTGGGGTCCTCTATCACAACAGGGATCGCGATGTTCAGACCATACTTCTCAAGCGTTCTGACTGCATCATTGACTTTGTGTACTGCTTTTGAAAAATCACCATCTACCGCGTAGATATCATATGCCATCGCTTTTACATAACGTTCATTGAACACTTCGATGACCTGTAGCGAGTAGTTGACATCTTTTTCAAAAGCTCTTCTGCGTATCGGGTTCTTCTCCCCGCTACTGACAAGCAGCCTGTCAATATAACGGTCAATACTCTTCTCTAACGATGTCCGCCTATCTGTCTTTATCCTCATCACAAAGCCCCCTTATGTCCGCTCAAACGTTTTCTGGCGACGAGTGAGGCGACGTTTACTTTTTCTCCTCGTAGGTTCTGAGTCATATGCTCTTCATATTTTATGATATCAAACTCTTCAAATGCCTCTTTCAGCTCCTCACTCCGCAATAGAAAGTCTGGATTACTTGGCTGATGAAAACCTTCTCCTTCTGCTTCGACAAAGGTCTCAAAGATCAAGACACCACCATCTTTCAGTCCATCTTTGATCGCAGGGAACATCGCTCTGTCAAGGTAATTACAGTTGATGACCAGATCATAACTCTCTTTAGTGATCTCGTACTCATCAAGATCGGCTTCGATGGTGCGGATCTTATCTGATAGAGGGATCTGAGAGAGTGCACTGTCTGAGATATCGACCGCATCCACAACAAAACCATGCTCTGCAAGATAGACACTGTTCCTACCCGTCCCACAGGCGATGTCGAGTGCCTGACCTACATTCGCATCTCGCAGATGTGTTGTGAGAAGAGACGCCGCATCTCCAGGCATCGGATAGAGTGCATATTTTTTGTTCCAGCGTACTTTGTCTTCGATCATTGAGCCTACTTTCCGGATGATTTTTATCATTTTAACAAAAGCAGTGTTATAATGGACTCAAAGGTAGCATATGCGCTTAGTCTTACTGCTTTTTCTCTCCTCCCTCTTTCTATTCGCAGAGCTCACTACTGTTAAGATCGGTGTACTGGCCAAACGTGGAGAGAGCATCACCCATACCCGGTGGGATGCGACTGCCGAGTACCTTTCCAAACAGATAGAGGGGCATCACTTTGAGATCATAGCACTCGGTTTTGATGCTATGAAACAGAGTGTCGCTAAAGGTGACATAGACTTTGTACTCACCAACAGCGTCTACTATGTCGATCTGGAGTATCACTACGGTATCAGCCGGATCGCCACGTTGATAAACAGAGACCACGGGAGTATGGAGCTGACTCGTTTTGGAGGTGTCCTTTTTACCCAAGCCGATAATGAGACGATCCATGAGTTGGCAGATATCAAAGGTAAAAGATTTGCTGCTGTAGACCCACTCTCCTTTGGAGGCTGGATCATGGCCCAATATGAACTTCAAAAAATAGATATCTATGATGAGGACCTCCAGCTTACGTTTTATGGTAGCCATGACAAAGTAGTCCAAGCGGTCATCGATGGTGAAGCCGATATCGGGACTGTTCGAAGTGACACTCTGGAGCGTATGCTTGAGGAAGACCAGATCTCAATGGACCGATTTCGTATCATCGATCAACGACCACAGCGTGATTTCCCCTACATAAGTAGTACGACTCTTTATCCAGAGTGGCCTTTTTCCAAACTCCCTCATACCTCCAGACTCCTGGCCAACGACGTCTTGACAACACTCTTGACTATGCCTAAAGAGAGCCGGGCTGCCAATGACGCCCACATCGCCGGATGGACTATCCCCTTAGACTACAACAGTGTGCATCAGGTGCTTAAGGAGCTTAAACTCTCACCCTACGACCAGCCTGATAAGATCACTCTCACCGAGTTTTACCATACATATAAGACTCAACTGTGGGCACTTGGAGTACTTTTCATCACTACTATCGTGATCATCATCTATGTCTTACGCTTAAACAGTACTATCTCCTCACTCAACATAAACCTTGAAAGACGTGTCAAGGAGCGTACCAGGAAAGTAGAAGAGCTACTCGAAGAGGAGAAAGAGCACTCCGAACTTGTCGATGCCATCTTAAACTCACAAAAGAACATCGTCCTTCTCTCTGATGGGATCATACTGCTACGGGCGAATCAGGCTATTCTCGATATCAGCGGTTTTGACTCACTCGGAGCTTTGACAACAGCACATCGATGCATCTGTGAGCTCTTTTTAAAAGAGGATGGGTACATCTATGACTTTAAGGATAAGAACTGGCTTGAGTACATCATGGAGCATCCGGAACTTGAACATAAAGCAAAGATGAACGATCAGCGAAGTGGTCAGGTCCGTGTCTATCTAATAAAATCAGCCAGCTTTGCGATCGAGCATCATGATCTTTTCATCATCACTCTTACCGATATCAGTGAACTTGAGAGTGCTTATAGGCTGATCTCCGACAGAGCGGTCAAAGATGAGCTGACCGGCATCTATAACCGTCGGAAGCTTCATGAGGTGATCGATCTGGAGTTTAATCGGGCACACCATAACGGCAGTACCTTCTCTATCGTCATGTTCGATATCGATGACTTCAAACTTATCAATGATACCTATGGTCATGCTGCCGGCGACTATGTGCTTAAGAGCATCAGCAAGATCGTATCAGCACACATCCGCCATTCTGATACCCTGGCACGCTGGGGTGGTGAGGAGTTTATGATACTCACACCGATAATGGATCTTAAAAATGCTTATGAGAAAGCTGAGAAGCTGCGTATTTTGATCGCGCTCTACCCCTTTGAGAAGGTCGGTCAGATCACCTGCAGTTTTGGGGTGGCCGAGTATCATGAAGGTCTGGAGAAGCACGCTTTACTAAAGACAGTAGATTCTCGGCTCTATAAAGCCAAGGAGAGTGGAAAGAACAAGGTCGTCGCAGAGTAGAGAGCGGGCTATTCTATTGACTTAAGACGCCAAACGAACAAGTCCGTTTGACTACGATATCTCCAGTTAAGAGATCATGCTGGGAGCATGATCTTAGGGAGTAAGCTCACCTCAATAGATACAGCAAGCCCCCACCCCGAGAGTACTTTGTCATCTACTACATATTCGCTTAAGTC
>JAUWRZ010000322.1 GCA_030610325.1 Sulfurimonadaceae bacterium
ACTCAAAACTGAAGTAGAGTTTAACAAATTTGATTATATCCTACTTCTGTTTACAAAGAAAACTTATTAACAAACTTTTTCCGATACAGCAAAACTCTGAACTCAAACACTACTGAGACACTATAATAAATACTAGGAGTCCCTAAATATAGCCCCACTTCTTGAATTGTACAGCTAGAGACTTGTCATCTTTAAAACTCTGATAATACAAAAATTCTGGAGCCAGGTCGGCACCATTCCCCCATGCAATAGTGTCTAGATCTTCATCCAGTCTGACACTCGAAAATAGTTCTTTATCTTTTAGTGGCTCAAACATCGTGCCATATAGTTCATCTTTAAGATCGACTACACCTTTTTTGCCATCACTAAATCTTAGTTCGACTTCATAATCGTGTAAATACTTTGCTTCGGTGACATATATAAACATAGTTTACTCCAGTGGTGAGATGGGCTCAGGCATCTCTCGTTTTTCACAAAGCTCCCAGTCTGCCAAAAGCTCATCTTTGTGTAGCTCATACCATTCCAGGACATGTCTCAAGGCTCTTTTGGGAAACTTACCCTCGACTACTCCCGAGTTGATATGAACGATGATCTTATACTCTCCATATTTCGCATGGAAATGAGGAGGATTGTGCTCATTCCAATACATCGTGATGATGATTCCTAAAAATTTACTTACTATTGGCATATATTTCCCTTTATTTATCAACTTCAAGCATAGAAGACATCTAACTAAATTGTAATATAATCTTCATTCTCAAGTTTCTTGGCCAAACTGATCTTAACAAGTCTATGCCAATGTTTTACAAACCATCTATGCCGTCCATTTTTCATAGATTTAATATCTTTTTCCAAAGCTCTCTTTCCTTCTAAAATGAAGGCTTCAGGTATTCCTTTTTTTCTATACTCTTCATTATCTATAAAAATATCAAATTTATAATGATCACCTATCAGTATAAAATCTGCATGTGCATATTGTTCACTACCAAACTCATCAGAAATATAAAATCTATACTTCTCGGATGAAGTTTTTACTTTTTAATAATAAAAGACCTTAGGTTTAGTATCTATGCCCGTTGTTTCTAATTTATATTTTTTCCTATCAACACTCATCTCACCATCCCTCATATTTTATTAATGTCAGTTAGAGCAAAACAGAAATGTACAACTGTTTAATATCCAAATAGTATTCTACTTTAGAGAAGGATATCACGAATCAGATCTAACAAACTTTTTCCGATGCGATGATATTTAGCTCATCACAGCTAAAACCAGCCTGCTGGCGGGCTTTCACGTTGATCATCTTCTTTCTTGGGAAGCTTCTCGGGTAGTACTTTTCGATGATCTCAAAATAGACTGATGTATCGACACCCTCTTGTTCACAGGCATAAGAGAACCAGCGATCACCTTTTAGGACATGGTCTACCTCTTCCTCCACGATCACTTCCAGAGCTGCCTTGATCTTTGCGATAAAGGGCGTCTGTGGCATACGATCAAGTCTGATAAGGATCTCGGGTGTGGCATCCAAGCCACTCGCTTCGAGAAAACGCGGGACTACAGCCATACGATCGAGCAGTGTCTGAGTACGCTGTGAGGCTTCAAAAAGAGCATCATGCACGTCGACCTCGCCATAACTGCTGCCCAACTCGTTCAACACTCCTTCAAGCATCAAGAAGTGGCGTATCTCATCATCAGCTACTTTCAACCAGTCATCATAATAGTCCCTGGGCATATCGGTAAAACGATAAGCGTGGTCCAGTGCAAGGTCGATCGCACTGTACTCGATGTGGGTGATGGCATGAAGCAGTATTATCTGCCCCTTTTTCTGTGCCATGTTCCTGCGCTTTGGGACAGCCAGTGGTTCAACGACATGACAGAAGCCGGCATACGAGGGGGATTCAAAGTAGTGAGCTTCGTACTCTTTCTCGAAGATGACCTCATCCGCAAGATAAGCATCATAAAACACTTTAAAGCGTGCGATCTTCTCTGAAGGTGTCTCTATTATCAATAAAGTATGTAAAGTTCTAAAAAAGTCCATGTATAATTCTAGTGAAAATTTATAAAGGGCACCTCTAATGACCTTATATATCATCAGAGGTGCCTGAAAGAGGCACTATGCAGATCAAACGACAGCCCATGGGGCCTTATCAGACCAACTGTTATATAGCTACGGTCGATGGTAAAGATATCATCATCGATCCCGGTGTAGACGCGACAAAGTGGGTCCTGGACAATGTGACTCATCCTGTAGCCATCGTCAACACCCATGGACACTTCGACCATGTCTGGAGTAACCAGGAGATAAAAGAGAAGTTGGACATCCCGCTTTATACACCAAAAGCTGATGTCTTCTTACTTCAAAACAGCACGTTCATGCCTGATCTTCCACCCTCCTATCCTGATGTCGAGGTAGAAGGCGACAAGACAGTAGATATAGAAGGCATAACCGTAAAGTTTCGTCATTTTCCAGGGCACTGTCCCGGCTGTTCCACCATCGAGATCGGTGATGCTATGTTTAGCGGAGATTTTATCTTTGAACAGTCCATAGGACGGGTCGACTTCCCCTACTCCAGTCCTAAAGATATGAAAGCGAGTCTGGAGAGGTTTAAAGAGATCGAGTATGACAGAGCTGTCTATCCCGGGCACGGGAACCCTACGACAATAGCACGTGAACAGAAGAACGCCGACTACTGGATAAGAAGTATCTGACTACGCGTCATCCTCATTAAGCAGTGAGATGTTCAGTACATGGTTCTCCGTCACCACGGTCTTGAACTCCGCTTCAAAGACCTTTACGTCATAAGAGAGAGCAGTCACTATGACATCTCGTCTACGTCCCTCTGTCTGACGGACTTTTGCTTCAAAACTCACCTCATCACCCACACGTACAGGAGCTAAAAAGACACTGGTACAACCGGAGAGAAGGACATTTGGCTCGTTCACCGCAGCCATCGCTGCATAATCTGCCGCACCAAAGATAAAGCCACCGTGGACTAATCCATGTTCATCTGCGCGCATAGTCTCTGTCGTACGCAGCTTGACAAGAGCATACCCTTTTTCCAGCTTATCAATATCACCACATAGTGAACGGTCGATCGACTCATGTGTCTTTAAAAACACCTCTTCGGATTCGATCTCCTCTACTATTTCCTCTTCCATATCATTCCTTTATCAGTTTGACATATATCCGTTTAGGAGCCGGATAACCTTCTACTGTCTTACTATTATCGTCCGGATCGAGGAAGTCCTCAAGGCTTTGTCCCTCCATCCATGCAGTCTTACGCTGCTCATGTGCAGTCGTCGCCATGATCTCCAACACTTCAAAGCCTTTAAACCCTGCACGTAAGCACCAGTTCTTCAAAGCTTTGAC
>JAUWRZ010000495.1 GCA_030610325.1 Sulfurimonadaceae bacterium
CTTCTCCTGATCTTCAGGACACAATGAGCTCACAAATATCAAGTATTGTACCTTCTATCAAATATAGAAGGAGATACGATGAGAACAAAGATATTGATATTGGCTTTGCTATTGAGCATCTCTCAGGCTTACGCCTGGGGTGATAGAGAACAAGGTGCATTGATAGGCTTTATCAGCGGTATGGCTGTCTCGAATGTCTATCAGAGCCATCGTTTAGGAGATGGGCATCGAAATGCTCAGGTACGAGCTAAGAGAAGAACACACCATCATGACCATCGACCACTACATAAAAAAGTCTTTAAAAAGCATCACCGTCATGCGATTCATCACTCCCATATCCGTCAACCAAGACATCAGCGACACAGCTATTATCACCGTGATGAACACAGACATAGAAGATAGAAAGGTTTTTAGTTTACTGATCTATGCCGATATTATACCAACCCCCGCTAAGGGGTACTACTTTAAAGTAGTACTCCTTAATGAGGGTTCGTATTACTTCTATAGGAGATGAGGTCACTTTCCTAAAGTGACTTTAAAAAGACATCAAGGAGGATGTTATGCAAGTAGATATCAATATTTTGATCACACTCGGTACCTTTTTATTGGGTATGATGTGGATGGCAGCTGTCGTGCTGTTTGAGTATAGGTCTACACAATGATGTCACATGCATCATATAAAGCATGATAAGGAGCCTTTATGGAGACTATCGGTCCACGACCTGAGATCGGGCCACACGCTTTTGCTTTGAAAAAAGCGACTGAGATCCCGGAGCAAGCTGTTGGACGACTGCTTGAGAGTGCGCAGGAACGATCTGCACAGATCCAAAAGTCCAATGGCTCAGAGTTGACCGGCATCGGTCAGAACTTGGATATCAAAGGGTGATCTTCCAACGATACCCTTTACCTATTATCTCTACAGTAGTAGAGTGATAGGAAGCACGATATGTTTAAAAAAAAGTTAGAGATCATCTTTCTCTTTATAACACTGCTCTCATTAGCTGTCCTATCATACAATTGGTACCAAAGTCATCTGTTTGATTCCAGTCCAATATCAGACGAGTACAGAGAGCTTATCGCAGAGAAAGAGTCTGAGGTATTACAGCTGATGCAAAGATATTATGGCTTTACACTTGATATCCCCCTGATCATCACTGACAAGCTTCCTGCTAAAAGTTATGGTGTCACGGTCTACGATAGTGGAGAGATAAGTATATATCTGAACAAAAAATCGATGCGAGAGAGTATGGAGTATATCCTTGATGATGTCATCGCTCACGAATATGCCCATGCCCTGATGTTTAAAAGAGGTAGATTTGAGCATAAAAGTGATGGACATACTGCTCAGTGGCAAAAAGTCTGCCAGGATCTGGGCGGCTCGAGATGTGACCGTTATGTAAATCATGATGATGTGATCATGGGGAAGATGCCGTTTTAGAGATGTAGCCATTAGGCGGGGCTTTTCATCCAATCGAGCCTAGATCAGGCAGACTCCTCGGCTTGTGCGTTATAATATTTGTGATCAAAAAGGAGCTGGGATGCTGATCGATAGTGATGATATCAATGCTATAGATATGGGTGCTGTACTTTTCACACCAAATAAGAGAAAATATCTTTTTCTAGCCAAAAAAGACAAAGTCGACTTTGTCTATAACACCGCTGCACTTGAGGGTAATGCGATGACCTATCCTGAAGTAGAGACACTGCTCGATGGTATTACCGTCGGTGGTCACAAGCTAAGTGATGAACAGCAGATCCTAAATCAAAACAGAAGTGTCGAGCTTCTCTTTACTATGCTTGAGGGTGATAGGTTTGCCCTGACTAAGGATGTCTTGTTCCAGCTGCATACTGAAGTGGCTAAAGATGAGGCATTGACCTGGGGAGAGTTCCGAGATGGAAATGTCAATATAGGTGGTACCGACTATCTACCACCAGATTCTTCTTTACTTGATGGAGTCTTCAAAGAAGGAGTAGGTACGCTAAAG
>JAUWRZ010000289.1 GCA_030610325.1 Sulfurimonadaceae bacterium
CCTCGATCCATCTGACCTTCAGCGCAAGGTGATGTTCATGAAGCACTTCACTGCGTTCAACCTTGACCAGATCGAAGGTGTCAATATCGACCTTGATATCGAAGCAGAGAACGCACAGGCTCTGATATACGACTCTGGTGCTGAACTTGAGGTATCTGGAGCGCTTCCATCTTATGATGAGGCTCTGGATATCGTCTATGTGCCAAAAGTCATCGATGAGAAGACGACTGCTTTAATATACCCGTCACTTATCGAATGGACAGGCTCTAGAAGCCGTCTTGATCGCAGTGGACTGGAATATGCCGAAGAGTCACTTATCGATCTGATGGGCTCTTCGTTCATGTGTCAAAGTGTAGGTATCGATGACGTCTCATATGACCCATCACTTGTCGAAGGCTGGCTAGAGGCACTTGATAAGAACCCAATGGTTCTTTACGGTGCTGCATCCAAAGCTCAAAAGGCGTGTGACCTCATCTTCGAGAACATGCGCTCGGCGTCAAGCCATGCTGCCTAGGACTCTTCGGAGACCTTTCTGTAGTGGACCACCCTCCCCTGCTCTCTAGGGAGGCTGCACACAAAGGAGAGACCATGCTTATAGAGCAAACGAACAGACGGAATGCTTTCAGTGAAAGAGTGCGCCGTGAGAAGATGATTGCCGGTTCCGGGCCGACTGTATCGAACACTGTCGCACGGCCCGTTTTGAATGCGACCTTGAACACGATGTCTGTGATATATCTGCAAAAGATGCTGGCGTCTAAGGCGATGATGTTATGCCTCTGGCTTGAAAGGAGATGAAATGCCGCGATGGCAAACGTGTAATAGAGACTGCGTTCAGGAGGCAGTGATGTTTGAGGACCTCTCTCCTGAGGTGCAGAAGATGGTCCTTGATCGCACTTGCGTCGATGATCCTATGGATGTAAGCTGGGATGTCTTTCCGCTGTTCTATGTCAAACCTGACACTATCCATAGTCAAAGAGACTGCGATGAAGCTGCGATCAGACGATTTTATATGTTGTGATCATAGATGTAGCAGAAGGCCAAGCAAGTCCACTTAGTGATGGCCGCATGAGTGTATCACCCTTCCCTTTCATCCATATACGCACAAATTAAAAAATGCACTAAACTATCATAAAAGAAAGAAGAAGATTGCCTTTTAGATCTCTTGAGAAGCCCTATATCTTGGAGTCTGAAAGCTTAACTTAATGGCATTGCCCCCTTTTTTTTTATCAAAGCCAATCGTAAAACCACCTCGTTCACGGGGTGGTTTTACGATTGGCTTTGATAATGGTCTTCTTAAAGTTCTTAGACCTACCTATTAAGAGCTATAAGAGTCTTAGAAGCAGCGAAGCCGTGCTGCTTAATCACTTTTTCTTTTTTACTCTCTAAAGATGGGTCTTTATGATGTCCTTGCAATGCTCACCCAAGAGGTATTGAGTGGCCACGTCCTCCCGTTATCAAGTTAATGGCAATAACAACTAGAGTGTGATCCTGTCATCAGCCTACAAGTACCTTATCAAACAACATAAAAAAGATAACTGATGTTACAGGTAGTAAGACTAGGAGAAAGTTATTATCAGGAAGCGATCATCTTTGACGACCTGTCAAGAGCAGTCCAAGAGCGTGTGCTTCATCATGTCGGCATCAAAGACCCACGAGAAGTCCATTGGGACATCTTCCCCCTGCTCTACAGTTATAAATAGCGTATCCTGACTCAAAAAGAGTGCAACACCGCCGCAATGATACCGTTTCGTCTCAAATGATCTCTTCTGAGACTTTTCAAAGTGATTAATATAATATTATATATTATTATAATACTTATTCAATATGGCCTCTATTTCTGAGTGCAAGGACTCTGCTTTCTCCTTACTGATCCTCTTGAGATCTGCTTTAAACGAGATAGAGTTATTGTTGCGCTTTAGTTCATAGGCATCTTTCGCATGCGAAACTTTTTTATTAACCAGTTCCCGAAGCCCTACTCTGTCCACAGCTCCTCGAACAAATTCGTAATAGAGCGCGACTTGTCGTTTACTATCTTTTATTTTTTGTAAATAATATAGCGCTTCTACATCAGATGTCGTCTTATTTCTTTTCAGATCGTCAAGGATCTCACTATCAAGATGCAAGATCTTCATCAGCTTTGAGAGATATCCTGGTGATTTCTTGATCCCTTTCGCTGCATCATCAAAAGTCCTGTAATAACCTTTTTTGATAGCATCACTGATAGCGATTGCTAATTCCAAAGGATCAAGGTCAGTACGGTGGATGTTCTCACTCATAGCGATCTCAAACAGCACCCTCCCCCGCTCATCCTCGTTCTCAAATACCTTATTGCTTACTACAGCTTTTATCGTCTTATAACCAAGTATCTTATGTGCAAGCCATCTGCGCTGACCGGCTTTGAGCATATACTTATCATCATCTATCTTGAATACTGATATCGGTGAGATAAGAGAGTCTGCCTTGATCGATTGTGCAAGTTCCTGCAACTTCTCATCATCTATGGAAATACGAGGCTGCATCGGGTTGTTCTCTATCGAGTCGACCGGAATAGCCTGGAGGAACTCCCCACCGATCTTTTTGATCAAATCATCTGGTATAGTCTTCGGTTGCATATGTGCTTCTCTACCCGCTGCCTTTAATGCATTGACATCAAATTTCTTCTTAGACATCTGCTACCCCTCTTTTTTATCTTCTTGATCTCTTTGATCAGGTTCTTAAGTTCAGATTTGGCTTTACCTTTCGTAAGTTCGGTAACACCTTTTCCCTCTTTCATCGTATTATAGAAATCAGCTCTGTGACATATCCTGCTATGCATGATGTCAAATCTATCGAAGTCCTCTACCAACTCCTCAAGGACTTTAATGTCCTTAGAATTTGGATTGAGTTCGTTTAGTAAGACGAGCGTCCTGATGTCCGCTACTTCCACAGTCTCTGATATCTCAGTGATGATCTCATGAAATTTTGACAAGCCTGCCATCTCAGTGACACGATCGATCGCAGGTGTGATGATCAGGTCCGATATGATCAGCGCAATACGATTGATACTCATATCGAACCCGCCGACATCTATGATGATGTCTTGATCTTCAGGCCATTCGTTGAACATCTCGATAAACTGCTCATCATTATCGATGTGTATGATCTCCACAGGCTTTAATCCGGCTTGCTTTCTGAGACTGTTTGAGAAGACAAGTGTTTTTTGAAAATCCAGGTCAACGACTGGGATATCCATTGCTATTGCAGTATGCCATGCTAATAGACTTTTGCCCACTCCACCTTTTGTGTGTCCAAACGTAATGATCATCTCTATTCCTCATTAGTTTCGCATGCGAAACTATTACTTTCTTCAAGTACTGTAACCCAACTTTCGCATGCGAAAGTCCCACTGAAAACTTTACTTTGTGCATACTTTCGCATGCGAAAGTCAATAGTATATCATAAATCTTTCGCATGCGAAACTAATGACTGATCATCGAAGACAAGTATATTCATAGGCATCTCCAGCATGTCAGCCAATCATTCAAAGTAGGGCTTGATAGTTTGATTTTGACCACTCTATATTCAGTATTCGATTATTCAGACCAACCACTTAACGAATTCATATCTAGGTATATATTAGTCCTTTAGACTGTC
>JAUWRZ010000240.1 GCA_030610325.1 Sulfurimonadaceae bacterium
GGTATATGAGCCATCTGTAGCCAGGATGACCTCTCCTCCCTGGGTAGTCGTAAAGGTACCGGCGACGATACTCAATGCATCGAGGTCAAGGTCAGTGTCGTTTGAATCGAGGTCTTGAGTCGATGTGTAGGTCTGACTCCCGTTTTGATAAAAAATCATCTTTGGTGTCTAAAAAATCCGTATAAGTCACAATATTATCCTCTATAGTATCCATAAATACAGAAAACTCTTTTAATAGTATCTGTTGATAATCAATATCACCTTTATTCATATTATAAGTATATGATTTTAACCAATAGAGGTATTCATTTATCAATTCACTATCTATGTCTCTCATAGTCTTATAACCATCAATATATGAGTCTGAAAAGTCACATAACTTACATATTGTCCATAAATATGAATTCATTGTATGTATAGATATCTCACCAGACTTGCAGGAGGCATTTAGTTCGCCCTTATATAGACCATACCATCGAAGGACATCAGAATGGAATCCTTGACGAGTAGTGAGAGGTCGGGAGGTCTTGACTACTTTGCTGATCTTTCGTGTTTTCATGCCCTATTTTAGCATGATTGGGGTAAATAGTTCAATAATATATTATTATTGAACTATTTTAAAAATGCATTTATCACTTGAAAGTGCCCTATGACAAGCATATGACCTTGATTCATGAATGATAGATGATTACTTTATAGATAGTATGAATACGGATAATTACATTGGCTCTGTGCGCATTAATGGTTGGTATGGGATTTCTAATGATCCGATGCCCTAAATCAGGGGATTTGAAATCATAAAATCCACGAAAAAAGTACTTTCAACCATTAACACGTACAGAGCCTATAAGATTGTTTGTGATATTTGTAGTATATAATATCAATGACTTTGCATCAAAAACGTAAAAAGATCGATCGGCAAGCCGTCAGATAGGATATTTAGCTAGGACTTATCTGATAATCACACTCTTTTGGCATTTGCAATTGTAAGTCCAGACTGTCTGACAGTCCTGACCAAGACTTATAAAAGATCAAATAATACAAGGTAGACTTGATGTATAGACTTCCGCATGACCCCACAGATACAGCCGACATCCTATTCCTCCTCATCGACGAACATGCTCAGATCCGTAAGAGCAATCCATTTACCAGTGAGATCACAGGCTTCACCTCTGATGAGATGATAGGAAAGGATTGGATCGATCTCTTTATATCTGCGGAGGATAAAGAAGAGACCAGGCAGATATTTGATACTAACCTTGAGAGCAGAGACCCTCACTGGAGCGATGAGAGCACCATCGTCTGCAAAGATGGTACTACACGCATCGTCCGCTGGAGCAATACCTTGTCTTTGGATGCCTCCGATGGGAGCGCCCTGGTCCTCAGTCTTGGCACAGACAACACCGAACTGGTCGATATACTTGAGCGATCAAAGAACGATGAGCGTCGCTACAAGAGATTGCTGGACAACCTACCACAACATATCTATCAAAAAGACCCGGACTCCAACTACCTCTCCTGCAACAAGAGCTTTGCCGACGATCTGGGCAAAAGTCCCGAAGAGGTAGTCGGGAGCAGTGACCTGGACTATTTTCCCCCTGAGCTTGCAAACAGATATCGTGAGGATGACGCACGTATCATCAAAGAGGGAAGACGTGTCGATCTTGTCGAAGAGTATATCGACAGGCTTGGACATCATAAAAGTGTCAAGTCTATAAAGACACCTATCTACGATGAAGGAGGTGACTCTGAAGGGCTGGTAGGGATCTTCTGGGACATCTCACAGGAGGTAGAAGCGAAGCGCCAGCTCGAAGAGACCAAGGAGATGCTGACTAATGCCGAGCACATCGCCCATATAGGTTCATGGAGACTCGATATCTCAAAAGACAGACTATCATGGAGTGATGAGACCTATGTGATCTTTGAAGTCGACAAGGAGAGATCCGATGTGGATTACGAACTCTTTCTTGAGCATGTCCATCCAGAAGAACGTGACGCTGTCAACCAGGCCTACCTGGCCTCGCTCAAGACCAGACAGCCCTATAAGATAGAACATCGTCTTAAGATGAGAGATGGTCGTATCAAGACCGTACTTGAACAGTGCCGGACAAGCTTTGATGAGGATGGGACGCCACTTGTCTCGATGGGCTCGGTCCAGGACATCACGGAACTAAGAGAAGTCGACCATGAGATCATCAGACAGGCAGCCCTGCTTCGTTCGGTCATCGATGCTACGCCTGATCTTATCTTCTACAAAGACTATCGCGAACTTGATGGCAGCTACATGGGATGCAACCGTGCCTTTGAGATGCTTGTCGATCGCCACGAGGGTGAGACGATCGGCACGGACGACAAGGCTCTTTTTGGTGAAGCGCTCGGACGATCCATCCGCGAGAAAGACAAAGAGGTACTCACTACCGGCAAGACAATGAGTGATGAAGAGTGGGTCGACTACCCTGATGGTCGCCACATCCTGCTGCAGACACTCAGGACACCTTTGCTTGACCTTGATGAAGAGATCCGTGGCGTCATCGGTGTCAGCCGCGATATCACATCGCGGTGGAGAGCCGAGCAACGCATCAGTGAACAGAGTGAAGCGCTTCGACATCAGGCTAATCACGACGGACTCACAGGTCTGCCAAATCGCACATTGTTAAACGACAGACTCACTAAAGCCATCTCCAAAAGCTCCCGCGTCAATGTGGATTTCGCTCTACTCTTCATCGATCTTGACCAGTTCAAACAGATCAACGACTCCTTCGGACACGCCAAAGGAGACACCATCTTAAAGAAGGTAGCCCAGCGCCTGGACACGCTCATCAGAGATGAGGACACCCTCTCACGTATCGGTGGAGATGAGTTTGTGATCATGCTTGAGCAGTTGCATCAGCCTCAACATGCTTCCATCATGGCAGAGAAGATCATCAAGGCCCTGCGAGAGCCCGTTCGGGATGGGGACCATGAGCTCTATCTCACGGCTAGCATCGGCATCAGTGTCTTTCCTCAGGATGGAAATGATGCCGAAGACCTGCTAAAGAACGCGGATGCCGCGATGTACAAAGCCAAAGAGCTTGGGCGCAACAACTATCAGTTCTATGATGCAGAGATGACAAAGGTCGCCTATGAACGTATCTTGATGGAATCCGATCTGCGTCGGGCCATCAAAGAGAAGGAGCTGATCCTCTTCTATCAACCAAAGATCGACCTTGCCCATGACCGCATCGAAGGGTTTGAAGTCCTTTTGCGATGGCAGCATCCAAGACATGGTCTTATCATGCCTTCGCAGTTCCTCCCCATCGCCGAAGAGAGCGGCATGATCGTCGAGATAGGTGAGTTTGTCCTGGAAAGAGCGGTCAAGCAACTCGCGCTCTGGCAAGATACCTTTATCGATGTGGGACACATCTCGATCAACATCTCTACTAGACAGTTACAGCAACGGGACTTCTTTGAACGCTTTATCGCGATCTTGGAAACACATGCATGCCCAGCCAATAAGATCTGGCTTGAGATATCAGAAGAGTTCATCTCTAAGGACCCGAGCCGTAACATCCCCATCCTAAAGAAGTTCGTAGACTATGGTCTAAGGATCGCTATCGATGACTTCGGGAAGGGTTCTTCATCTTTGAACTTCCTTAAACACCTGCCGGTCGATCAGCTAAAGATCGATCAGTCATTTACCCAAGCCTTCCCTGCGGATATTGCGATCATCAAAGCGATCATATCTGTAGCTAAGAGTTTAAAGCTTGATGTCATCGCCAAAGGCGTAGAGACGCTAGAGCAGTCCAAATCGCTTAAAGAGGAAGGGTATACAGAGGCGCAGGGCTTTCTCTATGGCAGACCAGCTAATGCCTATCAAACGAGCAGATTGATAAGAAGTAGGACCTATGCATAGTCATAAAATAAGACTCTGCCTCTCTCGACCTTAAACGGACGCAGGTCCTAAAGATCGACCTGATATATCCCGTTAGAAACAAGACCGTCAAATGACTACTTTCAGACTATATAGTCGGGACAGATAGGGAAAGAATCCTTCTGTGAATAAAGAGGATGGAAAGAAAGAATGATCCAAATCGACATATTGTAACTATATTGTGATCTGTGCATTAGAGAGTAAGTTTTTCAAGGGTCTTTAACCGGGATTCAGTATCATAACCATATATAATATAAATAATAAGTGTTTATGATGATAAAAGACGCCAATAGCGATATGGACATTGATAGAAAACGTAGAGATGAAGTTCTTAACGGTGGTCAACACCGTGAACGATGAGATCGTTTCGATAAAA
>JAUWRZ010000259.1 GCA_030610325.1 Sulfurimonadaceae bacterium
GCAGATGGGTGAGACCGGACCATGTGGACCATGTTCAGAGATCTTTTTTGATCAGGGTGCTGAACAGTTCCGCGGTGCAGAGGACTACCTTGGTGGTGAGGGCGACCGTTTCTTAGAGATCTGGAACCTCGTCTTCATGCAGTATGAACGTGACAAAAAAGGGGAGTTCACTCCGCTTCCAAAGCCTTCCATAGACACCGGGATGGGCCTCGAACGAGTAGTAGCTATTAAAGAGGGCGTGTCCAGTAATTATGACTCGACACTCTTTATGCCGATCATCGAACTTGTAGCGCAGATGACAGGCAAGCCCTACAGCTATGCGACCGGTGTCTCTTACCGTGTTATCGCCGACCATATCCGAACAGCACTGTTCCTACTGGCACAGGGTGTGAACTTCTCCAATGAGGGAAGAGGTTACGTACTTCGTCGGATCTTGCGTCGCGCAGTACGACATGGCTATCTGCTTGGTCTCACCAAACCGTTCATGTATAAGCTTGTCGATGTAGTCGTTGAGATGATGAAGGGTGCTTACCCATACCTGGCAGAGAAGTCAGCTGCGGTCAAAGAGCAGATAAGACTTGAGGAGCAGCGCTTCTTCAAGACGATCGCCATGGGGATCGAGCTCTTTAATGAGGAACTGAAGAACACAGATGAGGTCTTTAGTGGTGAAGTGGCATTTAAACTCTATGATACTTTCGGTTTTCCACTTGACCTTACAGAAGATATGCTGCGCGAGAAAGATCTAAAGCTGGACACTGCGAAGTTCGATGCGTTGATGAAAATACAGCGTGAACGTGCTAAAGCTGCCTGGAAAGGGAGTGGTGATGCCCATGTCGAAGGGGACTTCAAAACACTTCTTGAGCAGTTTGGTGAGAACAGTTTCGTAGGTTATGAAGGGATGTCGGCAGAGTCAAAAGTATTGGCGCTCTTAAGTGAGGAGTTCTCGATAGTCGATGCGCTTCACAGTGAACAGAAAGGGTGGGTACTGCTGGATAACACCCCGTTTTATGCAGAGAGCGGTGGTCAATCAGGCGATAGTGGGAGCCTTGGAGACAAAGCTGAAATCACAGAGACCCGGAAGTTTCACGGTCTGAACCTTTCACATATCCATGTGGAGCAGACGATCGCCGTCGGTGAGACAGTAGATGCGAAAGTAGACAGTGAACGTCTTGAGATCGAGAAACATCACTCGGCAACGCACCTTCTGCATGCAGCCCTCTATGATATTTTAGGTGATCATATCTCACAAGCGGGTTCATTTAATGATGCCAGACGTCTGCGTTTTGACTTCTCTCATCCTAAAGCGATGAGTGCGACAGAGATCGCTGAGGCAGAAGAGCAGGTCAATACGATGGTACTGCGTAATATCTCCAGAGTGACCGCTGAGATGAGCATCGCAGAAGCTAAGAACAGTGGTGCGAAAGCACAGTTTGGCGAGAAGTATGGCGATAGTGTCCGTGTAGTGAGTTTTGGTGATGCTTCCGTCGAACTCTGCGGCGGTACCCATGTAGATAACAGTGCTTCCATCGGGACCTTTGTCATCGTCAAAGAGAGTGGGGTGAGTGCCGGAGTACGTCGGATCGAAGCCGTCTGTGGAAATGCAGCCTACAACTACTTAAAAGCGCAGCGTCATGATCTTCGTGCAGCGGAAGAGGCGGTGAAGAACCGCGATATCATCGCCGGAGTAGATCGCCTTAAAGAGCAGATAAAGACGCTGAAAAGTGAACTTAATGAAGCACAAAGCGCCGTAAAAGAGGAGCTTGCAGTCGAAGTCATCAATGGTGTCACAGTGATCGTCGAAGAGATCAAGAGCGGTGATGTAAAGACACGGATCGATGAGCTGAAAAATGCGCATCCTGCTGTAGCTGCGATGCTCTTTCAGGTCAAAGGTCAAAAAGTGATCATCGCTGCCGGTATTAAAGAGTCTTCCGTTAAAGCGGGAGACTGGATCAAAGCGGTCGCTCCTATCTTAGGCGGCGGCGGCGGCGGTCGACCGGATTTTGCACAGGCGGGCGGCAAAGACGCCTCAAAATTACCTGAAGCCAAATTGGCAGCAGCAGAGTTCATCAAAGCGGGGCTAGAAGCATAATGACAGCACTATACGAACAGTTTCCACAACTCATCCTTTTCCTACATGTCATCAGTGCGGTGGTCTGGGTCGGTGGTATGATCGCTATGCGTTTTGCCGCGCATCACTCCTTTATGGAGCTGGAACCACCGTTGCGACTGGCACGGACAGCACATGCGCTAAAGCGTCTTTTTGCGATCGTCGCGCCTTTTATCATCATCTTACTCTTTACGGCACTGGTCATGGCTATCGGTATGGGTCTGCATCAAAGTGAGGATAAGACAGTGGCCTTTGCCAAAGAGGGCATCTGGATGGTGATGGCTCTGAACTATCTTGCTATGGTCTTGCGTCGTAATGCGGCGCAAAAGCTGATAGATAGCGGAGAGATGGCAGCTGCCAAAGCACAACTTGCCCCTATCGGAGCCTATATGGTCCCTCTAAACATCCTTCTTGGTATCATCGCTATCTACCTGGGTGCGACACTGCGTTACTGATAGATGATCCGACTCGCCTCCTCCTCACAGACTCGTGCCATGCTCTTAGAGCAGGCAGGTATCGCATTTATCCAAGAGTCAGCCGAGTTTGATGAAGATGCTATCATCGCCTCTTCGCCTAAAGATTTTGTCTATCAGGCGACACAGGGGAAGTTTAACGCGGCTATGGCAGCTTTTGGCTGTGAAGACTATCCACTGCTGGTCGCCGATACGGTAGTCACCTCACAAGGCCTTATCCTTCGTAAAGCCCGTTGTGTGGACGATGCCAGAAACATCCTGATGACACAAAGTGGAAATATAACATCTATTGTGACCTGTCTGATATATAATACTCCAAAGCTTAAGCTCATAGATATCTCATCAACTGATTATCTTTTCGATAAGTTTGATATGGATGACCTTGATCGTTATCTTGAGTCAGGTCTATGGCGTGGAAAAGCCGGTGCCTGTATGGTAGAGGGTTTCTGTAAGCCCTATATCAAAGAGGTCCGTGGATACGAGAGTACAGCTATGGGGCTAAGTATCGAGGTGTTTAAGCCGTATCTATAAAGGAGATATCGAATGAAGGCTATAGTCAGAAGTATTATGATCACACTGACAGTCACCCTTCTTCTCTCCTGCGGTAGTGACAGTAGCAGCGAATCTCCTATAGATGAGAACACGACAGAAGTGACCTCTCCGGAGATCACCCCTGTGGAAATGGACCTCTCCCCAGAGATCGTAAAGATCGCTGACCTGGACGCCGAACTTGGTGAGATCTCCGGTATGATCTCGATCGATGGCCGGCTATTCGCCCACAATGATACCCGACGCAATACCAACCTCTATGAACTCGACGTGACGAACGGTGCGATCGTAAAGACCGTCAATGTCCATAATGCCACCAATATGGACTGGGAAGACATGACGCAGGATGAGGAGTATGTCTATATAGGCGATATGGGCAATAACGGTGGCTACAGGCAAGACCTACGGATCTATAAGATACTCAAAGCGCAGCTACTGAGTAGTTTTGATGTCGAAGCAGAGATCATCTCATTTGCTTATGCCGATCAAACGGAGTTCGTCTATGAGGAGCGGACTACGCCTTATGACGCGGAGGGACTGCTGGCATTTGGAGACAGGCTCTATATCTTCACAAAAGATTGGTCTGAGTATACGACGAGCATCTACTCGGTCTCAAAGGTACCGGGTGACTATCTACTGGAGAAGCGTGTAGAAGATGAACAGAAGTTCGATGTAATGATCACGGGGGCGACTATTGAGCCGGAGACAGGAGTAGTGGTGCTCGTAGGCTATAGTGATCCTTTTGACTTAAGTACGCTGTTTAAAGCTGAGCTGATCATACTTAAGGGTTATAGAGAAGATCACTTTTTCTCCGGAGATAGGGATAGTCATGC
>JAUWRZ010000201.1 GCA_030610325.1 Sulfurimonadaceae bacterium
AGCAAAACCCCATCGAAGCCAAGATGACAGAGAGCATAGGTGAGTATCCCTTCACACTGCTGGCTACTCTAATCGATGCTGATAAAGAAGTCATCGTCTGTGCACGACACTCCAAGTTAAAAAAAGAGATACATGAGGAAGGGGTACAGGAGCTACTGGCAAGAGCACTTAGTAAGAAGGAATGTAAAGAGCTTGAGGCAGAACAAAAGAAGAAGATCATCCAGACTGAGCATGAGTTTAAGCAAGAGAAGGAGAAGACACTCAATGAGTATTTTTCAGATGCCGATGAGACAGTAACACGAAATAGCGCTATACTCTTAGCAATAGATGATGGCTATACACAAGCAGAGATAGCACGCTATCTGAAGATCTCCCCTGTTATGGTCTCAAAGGTCTTCAGTAGTGGGTAGTCACCTGACCCTAAAGTTCATAATAATCGAGACTTGGTATAATATACGATTAAAAAAAAGTGATACTATGATTGATCTGTTCATCGTTATTTTACTGTTATATGTTTCATTTAAACTCTACAAACAAGATGCATTGATACAAACCCAGAATGAGCTGATCAAATCGTTTCAAGAGATGCAATCCCATTGTAAAAACCACGTTAAAAGGCTTGAGAAGCTGTATGACTCGTTTGAAAAAGATGGCAAACAATAAGCTATTTAAAAGTACTACAATATTTCTATTTATGAAATGTATTGATTTGGTAATGTACAAATCGTTTCGAATCTTGATAAGATCCAAAACCTAAATCTATATCTTTTATTCTAAGGTTCAAAGCTGAGCCATGGAAAACGTCTTTTTCTTTCTTTTTGACAGAAGCAAAAAGAAAAAAAACCGTCAGTAGACACGCTCTTCTTAACAAGCATTATGAAAGTGCTACATCTCTGTAAAGGTACAAGCAGAAGTCACAAATGATATAGAAAAGGTAGCTGTTCAACTACACCATCATAGCCTGATAGATCGATGTATACGCTCCCAAGTAAAACTGGAGGAGCGAGGGGAAGTAAAAAGTGCTACCTACTCGTTTCTCAACACCGTAAGGACATCTACTTCACTAGCCTTCTTGGCCGGATAGTATGAAGAGAAGAGTACGATGACAAAGGCACCTATTATGATCGAGAAGAAATCGACGATGTCCAGATCGAGAGGAAGAGTCGAGGTCGGGTAGACATCTTTTGGCAGGGAGATGATATCAAAGGTACCTAAGACCCAGATACCACTGAGTCCAAAGACTATACCCCCGGCGATGCCACCCAGGCCGATGATGACCCCCAGGTATAAAAAGACCTTCTTGATCTCTATTGCCGAGGCCCCAAGCGAGATAAGCAGGGCGATCTCGCTTCGACGGTTCATGACTGTCATCAGCAACGATGAGATGATGTTGATCGCGGCGATAAGGATGATAAGCATCAAGACTATAAAGAGTGACTTCTTCTCCATCTCAAGCGCAGCAAAGAAGTTTACGTTGTCTTCCCACCACCCTTTGGCACTGACCGAAGTCGGAAGCATCGCTTTTATCTTTACAATGTCTTTCTGAGGTGTCTCAGAGAAGACATGGATGCCATCGAACTGATCTTTTGGTATTCTCAGTACCTTGTGCAGTGACTCTATGGTCGTGTAGCTGTATGCCTTGTCATAAGCAGAAAGTCCGGAATCAAAGGTACCTGCGAGTGTGAAGCGTTTTATCTTTGGCGTGACCGCCAGACCGCCCGGCTCCATCTGGGTGAAGATATAGGTCAGTTTATCCTCAGGTATCAATGCGAACTCTTTGGAGAGTGTCTTACCGACGATGACCTCATATTTTCCGGGAACCTCTCCCTTGAGCCCTTCTTTGAGCACCTCATTGACTTCGATCTCATCTTCAAAGTTCACACCAAAGAGATAACCACCTTCAAGTCTCGAGTTCTTTCTGGCTATTACAGCTGAAGAGATATAGGGGCTGAAACGAAGTTCAGGGAAATCATTGCGAAGATCGAACAGTAGTTCACTGTTGACACTACCATAAAAGCGTGGGAGTACGGTGATGGGGTAGTTCATAACGGTCAGTTTTTTCTTAAACTCGTTATCAAAACCGTTCATCAATGCCATCGCGATGATCAGGACCATGACACCAAGCATGATGCCTAAAAATGCCAGAAGTGCAGAGAGAAAGATGAAGGGTTGCTCTTTATCAAAACGCAGGAAGCGCTTGACAAGATAGGGTACTATCGCCTGACTCACGAAGCGAAGGCTCCTTTTTTAGGACCGCTTTTACCACAGCAGTGTTTATATTTCTTACCACTTCCACATGGACATGGATCGTTTCTAGCCACTTTCTTATCAGCGACTGCCTCACTCTCTGCTTGCAGGTTAAGCTGCATCTGAGCTTCCTGCTGGCGCTTCTCGGCTTCCATCTTCTCAGCGAATGCCTGAGCTTCTTCTTCTGCAGCCTGCATCTTGAACTGGATGATATGCAGTGTCTTGATAGTATCATACTTGATCGTCTCGACTAGTTCAGAGAAGAGGTTATAGCTCTCCTTCTTATACTCGACAAGCGGGTCTTTCTGGTTATAAGCACGCAGACGTATACCTGTCTTCATCGTATCCATCTGGTAGAGATGGTCACGCCAGGCGTTGTCTAATGTCTTAAGATAGATCTCGCCCTGTATATCTTTTCTGAGCTTCTCATCAAGTACACCCATCTTCGCATCGTAACTTGCTTTGAGCTCTTTTTCGAGTCTCTCATGCAGTTCATCATACTCCAACTTGCCAAAGACCTCAAGATCGAACTCAAAGTTCATCTCCTCTTTTAGTATCCGGGCAAGACGATCAAGGTCAAAGTCCTCACGATCGACACCATCAAAGATCTCAGAAGTCAACATCACGTTCATAAGATACTCACTGCGGATCAGGTCGACCTTGGCATCGATATCATACTCAGGACTCAACAGTTCATTACGAAACTTGTAAACGATCTTACGCTGTTCATTGGCTACATCATCATACTCGACGATCTGCTTTCTTCCTTCAAAATGGAGGTTCTCGACCTTTTTCTGTGCCTTCTCTACAGCACGGGTCACCATCTTCGACTCGATGTACTCACCATCTTCTACACCAAGACGCTCCATGATACTCTTTATCTTATCGGAACCGAAGATACGCAGCAGACCATCCTCAAGACTCAGGTAGAACTGTGTCTCACCCGGATCGCCCTGACGTCCGGAACGTCCACGAAGCTGATTGTCGATACGACGGTTCTCATGACGTTCTGTACCGATGATACATAACCCGCCGAGCGCTTTGATCTCATCACTGACTTTGATATCGACACCTCGACCAGCCATGTTCGTCGCGATGGTAATAGCACCCTTCTCTCCAGCATGCTGAATGATCTCACCTTCATGCTCATGGTTCTTTGCATTTAAGACGGTGTGAGGGATCTTCTCTTTTTTAAGTAACTGGTGAAGAAGTTCAGATTTCTCGATCGAAGCAGTCCCGACAAGGACAGGTTGACCAGTAGCCTGAAGCTCTTTGATCTTTTTGATCGATGCAGCAAACTTCTCCTCTTCAGTCTTATAGATGAGATCGTTAAGGTCTTTACGGATGATATAGACATTAGGCGGAATAGAGATGACATCAAGTGAATAGATCTGTGCGAACTCTGTCGCTTCAGTCTGCGCCGTACCGGTCATACCTGCGAGCTTCTCATACATACGAAAGTAGTTCTGGAAGGTGATGTCTGCGAGTGTCTGTGTCTCTTCTTTGATCTCTACACGCTCTTTGGCCTCAAGCGCCTGATGCAGACCTTCTGAGAAGCGGCGCCCCTCACTAAGACGACCGGTAAACTCATCTACGATCACTACCTCACCGTCTTTAAGGACATAGTCGACATCGACGACAAATAGATAGTTTGATTTCAGTGCCTGATCAAGGTGATGGGAGAGTGCAGCGTTCTCTACACTGTAAAGGTTATCGACATCAAAATGCTTTTCAGCTTCAGCTATCCCCTCTTCCGTGATGAGGACGACCTTGTCTTTTTCATCTACAGTGAAATGCGTCTCTTTCTCAAGTGTCTTTGCCACTTCATCCGCTTTGGCATAGTGGTCGTGCTGTCGATTCGTCGGTCCGGAGATGATAAGAGGGGTCCTTGCCTCATCGACGAGGATCGAGTCGACTTCATCGACGATGACGAAGTGATGGCGACCCTGCTGGACCATCTGCTCTTTAGAGTAGCTCATATTGTCACGCAGATAATCAAAACCAAATTCGTTGTTTGTCCCGTAAGTGATATCAGCACTATACTGTCGGCGTTTCTCCTCATGGTCATACATACCATCGAGCACGATCCCGGTCTCATAACCAAGGAAGCTATAGAGTCTGCCCATATCCTCACCATCACGCTTGGCAAGGTAATCATTGACCGTCACAAGATGTACGCCCTTTCCGAGCATAGCGTTCAATACAATAGGAAGTGTCGCGACAAGGGTCTTACCCTCACCTGTCTTCATCTCTGCGATACGGCCCTCATGCAAGACCATACCACCGACAAGTTGGACATTGAAGTGACGCAAGCCCAAAACACGTTTACTGGCTTCACGGGTGATGGCAAAGGAGTCTTCAAGCACATCATCAAGCGTTTTATTACCGCTATTGACTGAACTCTTGAGCTCTTCAAAAGTCGCTTTGAGCTCTTCATCACTCATCGGCTCATATTTTTTCTCGAGATCATTGATCCGAATGACGCTGTTATAATATTTCTTTAGTTCGCGATCGTTTTTCGTCCCGAACATCTTAACGACAAGTGTCTGTAGAATTATCTGCCTTGTTTTAAAAGTCGCTGTATTCTATCATAGCTTATATATGGATCGGCTAAAGGGGA
>JAUWRZ010000334.1 GCA_030610325.1 Sulfurimonadaceae bacterium
CATGGAGGACCTTCCTAAACTACAGGCTGCTTCTGTCGTAGCGCAAAAGATCATGAAAGCGATGGAAGAGCCCCTGCATATCTCTGAGCAGCTGCTCTATCTCACCAGCAGTATAGGTATCAGTATCTATCCGCAAGATGGAGAGAGTACGCAGCTACTTGTCCGAAATGCCGATGCAGCCATGTATAAAGCAAAAAGTGAAGGCAGGAACACCTATCAGTTCTATACGATGGAGATGACGGAGATCGCTTTTGAGAGAGTACTGATGGAGACCAATCTTCGCCGAGCTATAAAGAACAGAGAGTTCGTCATCCACTATCAGCCGCAGATCGATGCCCGGACAGATAAGGTCATAGGTATGGAGGCCTTGGTACGTTGGGAGCATCCCGAGATGGGAGAGGTCCGTCCGGCTAAGTTCATCCCTCTCGCAGAAGAGAGTGGGATGATCGTGCAGATAGATGAATGGGTGATGCAGACCGCGATGAAGCAGATAAAGGCATGGCATGATGAGGGTCTAGACCCTGGACGCATCGCATTGAACCTCTCCATACAGCATATCATGAGAGAGGATTTTATCCCAGAGCTTGATCAGATGTTATTGGAGAGTGGATGTAAAAGCGAGAATGTCGAGTTAGAGGTGACAGAGACACAGTTGATGAAAGATCCACAACGCTCTGTCGCTGTCTTGAAAGCGATCAGTGATCGGGGACTCTCTCTGGCGATCGATGATTTTGGGACGGGCTACTCATCGCTCTACTACCTTAAACATCTGCCTGTAGATAAGCTGAAGATAGACCTCTCCCTTGTTAGAGACCTGCCTGATGATGAAGAGGATATCGCTATTACCCAGGCGGTGATCGCACTGGCAAAAAGTATGGGTCTGAAGGTCATCGCAGAGGGTGTCGAGACAGTAAGACAGCGAGACTTTCTGCTTGAGAACGGATGTCATGATCTTCAGGGCTACTTCTATAAGAAGCCTGTGACAGCAGAAGTGATGAGTGCACTCCTAAGAGAGAAGAGGTCATCGAGATAGACTTTCTCTATGCTCCGTTCGTTTATGCCAGAAGATCAAAAGAGCAGGGAGTACGATCAGATCGGTCAGCAGTGAGATAGAGAGTGCGAAGAGGGTGATGTAGCCAAACTCCACGTTGGGTGTGAACTGGCTGAAGGTGAGCAGACTGAGACTGCTGATGAGGATCAGTGTACTCAGGATGTTAGAGATCCCTGTATAGGTCAGCATATAGACCAATGCCTCTTCTATTGACTTGCCTTTAGCTAATGCTCTACGATACTTCACGACAAAATAGATCGTAGCATCCATCGCGACTCCAAGGACGATCACGATAGATGTGATAAGCCCCATATCGATACTCACCCCCAGCCATCCCATCATCCCGACTACCGCAAGCAGAGGGATGATATTTGGCAGCAGGGCGAAGATGACAGGTGATAACTTACGAAAGAGTAAGAAGAACAGCAGAGCGATGATGGTGATGTTCAAGCTGACTGAGTAGGTCATCGTACGGGAGGTCTCCGTGTTCAGGTAGGCTGAGAGTGCGACTTTCCCATTTACTGTAGCACTATAACCGTGTCTGTGCCACCAGGATTTTATCCACTCTATTATTTCCAGGTTTTGCGCTGAAGTGAGTACGTCCAGACGGACACTGAGACGGATGGAACGTTCATCGCTGTCTATATGCTCACTTAAGGAGGAGCCTTGAGGCATAGCATAGGCATACATAGTGAAATACTGCTCGATGACATCACGCTGTTCGGGTATGAGATAGTGCTCTTTTTTCCCATCGTTAAACACGCTATGCATACGTTTGAGAAGATCGACGGGTGAGAAGATATGGCGGATGGCCGGGTCTTTTTCGATAAGTCCCATAGAGAACTGCTCAGCTTTTTTTAGAAAGAGCGGATCATAGACGCCCCCTTCTACCTGAGTGTCTACCATCACCTCAAGAGTGACCGGTCCGGTCAGGTTCTTCTGGATAAAGGCAAGGTCTGTACGTACAGGCATATCAGCGGGGAACATCTTGATGGTATCTGTATCGATGCGTACGAAAAAGATACCGGCAGCCATGATGAGTGTAAGTACGGCTGTTGTCGTGATGATAGGTCGGTAGTATCGCATAAGGAGTCGGATATAGTGGATGTAGAGTCGATCTTGCTGGCTCGATAGCTCTGTGGAGTGTGATGGGTAACGTACTTTGACAGCGGGGTCTCTCCATGCCAAAAAGGAGGGGATATAGACCGTACTGTAGACAAAAGCTATCACTGAAGAGGCGGCAATAGCCATACCAAGGATGCGTAAGGGGACGACATCGCTGATAAGGAGTGTCCCAAAACCGATGAAGGTAGTCGCAGTAGTCAAAAATGCCGGAAAGGTGTTTTTACGAAGAGAGTAGGCTATGGCTTTGTCATTACTGTAACCATGTTGACGGTAAAGTCTCCAGATCCAGAAGATATGTACGGAGTCAGCGATACCGATGGCCAGGATGAAGACGGGTATGGTAGCGGTAAAGTTATTTATGGAGAGTCCCAAGAGTAGATAGAGGCAGAAGATAGTCGCTGTCGTAAGCATGATGACGATGATCGGTAGCAGTGCGGCGTACCAGGAACGAAAAGCCAAGAGAAGAAGGAGCAGGGCCGTTATAAAGACGGCTGGAGTAAAGCGTGTGATATCCTCTTTGGCGATATCGACAAAGGCAAGTCTTAGGACAGGTGAACCGTGGATGAGATAGCGTAGTCCCGTCTCTATCTGCTCAGCATCGAGTATAGAACGGGCCTCAGCGACCAGGGCTCTTGACGCATCATTACTCAGTTGTAGATCGTCGAGCTTGCCTATGATAAGTGAGGTCTTTAGATCATCAGAGAGCAGTCTGCTTAAAAGACCATCGGAGTGCTGCACTCGTTCTGTGATCGTCTTAAGAAGTCCGGGTGTCAGTAGTGAGTCTGGCGGTATGAGGTTCTCGATGATGATCTCACTGCTCTTTTGGGGATCGACACCGATATAGGGGGCGTTACTCAGGGAGTAGACCTGTGTTATGTGTGAGATCTTACGGAGTGCTTCCGTGATACGTCTTATCGATCTCAGAGAGGTCGAGTCGATGATACCTTCGTTATTATGGATGACGACGACAAGATGAGCATCACTGCCAAATGTCTTGACAAATGTCTCGTGATCGATGATCTGCGCGGCATCATCATCATACCAGCTGCGAAGATCACCGTCTATGCGAAACTTATCGTAAGTCAGTGTGAACATAGAGA
>JAUWRZ010000009.1 GCA_030610325.1 Sulfurimonadaceae bacterium
CGAAGACGTCGGAAGATGTCCGGCATAGACTTAAAGCACAGGGGCATGAAGTGTACATAGCTACCCATAAAGAGTGGAAGCTGATCTATGTAGGCCCTTTTAAAGACCGAAAAAGTGCCAATAAAGTGCTTTGTGTCCTTGCAGAAGAGGTGGCTGAGGATGCGACTATCGTAGGACTCTCTCCCGGAGATAAAAAGGGAGAGAGTACACTTAAGCGAAGCGCGAAGGTCAAAAAAGAGTCGCTCTCATCGACTTCGTCTGTAAGTAGTACTGCATCCAAGGTCATCGTAGAAGAGGATGCCAAGGTAGGAACCGAACATAAAGGTCTTGATCCACAGAGTGCCACTACCGTGATGGGAGATCAAAAGGTCAGATCAGGAGATATCACATCAGTGATCGAAGGTGAAGACAACAGCTCTTTTCGGGTGGGTGATCCCCGTTACTATGAGAGGTCGATACACTCCATCGGGACCCCGATGTATTAAGGGCACCACTAATGATTCTGAAGTGTTCTTGCTCTCTAGCGAGTGCTAAAGAGCGAAGAGTATCGATCTGTAGGAACTCTTACTGCACACCCTTAAGGTCGCTAAGCCATTTGTCAGCAAGCATCTTAAGTGTGTTAGTCACCTGCATGCGTTGCATGAAGTTACGTGTCCAGTTGATGAAGTGGGCATCATCGGCTGGCAGTGCTATACCTATGGGCTCATAAGTCAGTTTTGAGAACGCAGAGATAAAGCCATCGTCTTTATGGGCATTGGTCATCAGTGCACAGGTCGGATACTCTGAGAGCAGGGCACTTACCTTGTTCTCTATGATCATCTGAGCACCTTGTGCATTGGAGTCTACCAGTACCAGGTCGGCTTTTGGCATAAAGGCTTTTGCCCACATCTCGCTTGTAGAGCCTTTTAAGATAGCAATACTCTGCGTGAGTGTGGTCACCTCTTTCGCCTTAGCCAATGTCTCTGTCTTGGAGATAAGACATTTGCCCGAAGTCAGATAAGGTCCGACAAATGCGACGTCCATATTTCGCTGAGGGTTCATCGTCAGGTTGGAGATGACGATATCGACCTGGCCCTCTTTAAGTGCCGGTACCAACTTGTCCAAAGGCATGACTTTGACATCAAGCTCGACGTTCATCAGTTTTGCCATCGCCGTAGCGAGGTCGATATCAAAGCCGACGACTTCGCCGCTTTTAAGTTGGCGTGTCATAGGTGGCATGGTACCGGCTGTACCGAGGACCAGTTTCCCACTTTTACGGATCTTCTCAAGTGTCGATGTCCCTTCAGCCATAGCCATAGGGGCCATAGTCAACATGATAAGCGCCAGTACGGCTCCAAGTCTATGGATCATAGTCTGCATTGTTCTTTCCTTAGGTCTTTAAGATAGGATGAAGTCTACAGTAGTGGTAATAACAATAGCGTTAAATATTTGTGAAAAACCAATACATCTGGAGAGTTTGTGAAGCTATGGATCGCAAGGAGGTGCTAAAATCTTACATATCACTTAAATTAAGCTTTATATAAGTATTTGTAAGTATAATTTCGCCACTTTAAACAAGATATTAGAAAGGATTGCTCAGATGAAGTTCACAAAAATAGCTACACCTGAACAGATCGAACGCAAATGGGTTCTGATCGATGCAGAAGGTAAGACATTTGGTCGTATGATCACTGAAGTCGCCACTCGTCTTCGCGGTAAAGATAAGCCGTATTTTACACCAAACGTTGATTGTGGTGACTTTGTCGTCATCATCAATGCTTCTAAAGCAAAGTTCAACGGAACTGGCAAGATCAACGATAAAGAGTACTTCTCACACTCTGGCTACTTCGGTAGTACCAAAAGTGTCAAGATGATGGATCTTCTGGAGAACAACCCGGAAAAACTCTTTAAGCTGGCTACACGCGGTATGCTTCCTAAGACGAAGCTTGGTAACGCGATGCTGAAAAAACTAAAAGTCTATGCAGGTAGTGAGCACCCTCACACTGCACAGATCGCTAAGTAAGGATTGATATATGGCAAAGACATATGCAACAGGACGTCGTAAAGCGTCTATAGCAAAAGTATGGTTGACTCCAGGTAGCGGTAAGATCACTGTTAACGGTCTTTCACTAGACGCATGGCTTGGTGGTCTTGAAGCGAAGAAACTTCGTGTCAAGCAGCCTTTAGCATTGACTAAACAAGACACTTCAGTCGATATCGTAGCTACTACTCTTGGTGGTGGTTTCGGTGGACAGGCTGATGCACTTCGTCACGGTATCTCTCGCGCACTAGTGTCTTATGATGCTTCTTTCCGTGCGATCTTGAAACCAGAAGGCATGATGACTCGTGATTCACGTGTCGTTGAACGTAAGAAGCCAGGTAGACGTAAAGCACGTCGTAGTCCTCAGTTCTCTAAGCGTTAATCGTTACATCTTCAGTGCCCTTTGGCGCTGGACCCTCTTTTTTTCTTCATTTTATTTTATTATAGATCTATATCTACTATACTCAAGGCCAATTTATAAAAAGGCTTTATATGACTAAGATCTTACTCGCATTAACGGCTGCCGCACTGCTTACTACTGGAGCATTCGCAAAAGAGGACAAAGCTCACTGGGATTATGATAAACATGGACCTGCAAACTGGGGTCAGTTCTCAGAGACTTGTAAGGTAGGAAAAGCACAAAGCCCGATCGATATCGTCAGCTCATCAGCATCTTCTTTGGACACAAAGTATGCGCTTCTTCTCGATGAGAAGAGAAGTACGACGGCTAAAGTCTACGATAACGGTCATGGGATCAAGATCGAACCAAAAGATGGCGGTCAGATGGCCTTTAACGGTGTCGAGTACAAACTGCTGCAGTTTCACTTTCATGGAGCGAGTGAGAACACCATCGATGGCAAGCAGTATGCACTTGAAGCACATATGGTCCATCAGAACAAAGATGGCGGACTTGCAGTCGTCGGTGTACTCTTTGAAGAGGGTAAGAACAACCCGATGCTAGATAATATCCTTGGAAGTGTGGGTGCAGAGATGCGTCTGGACCCTAATGACCTACTACCCGAAGATACGGGAAGCTACTATCACTGGGAGGGTTCTTTGACGACTCCACCATGTTCAGAAGGGGTAGAGTGGTTCTTGATGAAGACTCCGATCGAGGCCTCAAAAGATCAGATCGAAGCATTTAGAAAGTACTATGACAATAACTTCCGTCCGACTCAGCCGTTAAATGGACGTGTGATAGGGTCTTATTAAGAGCTAATACTAAGCAAAAAGAGTGCTTCGGTACCGGCCAGGAGGCTCTTTTGACTATCACTACTTTTAAAAACAGGGCCAAATACTGAGTTCTTCTATTTAGATAGAGAGCATCAGTGGCTTTAGAACTCTCCTTCAGCTATAATTGCATCAAAAAAGAGTGTCTGTGCGTCTGTTTTTGTTACTTTTAACCCCCTTGATATTACTCTCTTCGACATTGCATCTGGCGACAGTCTCGAATCCTTCACGTATTAACCCTATTGTCGCGACAGATGCGAGTAGCAGTGAGATCGCCGCTTATGTCTTCAATGGTCTTGTCAAATACGATAAAGATGGTAAAGAGATCATCGGTGATCTTGCCGAATCCTACTATTTTGAGGACAACACTACTCTGATCTTTAAGCTCAGAGAGGGTGTCAAATGGCATGATGGTGAGCCCTTTGATGCTGAGGATGTGATCTTTACCTATGAGCTTATCAACTCTCCAAAGGTGGTCTCCCCCTACACCTCGACCTTTCGTATGGTGGAGTCGGTAGAGGCGCTGGATGCACTGCGTATCAAGGTAGTCTACAAAGACCCCTATTATAAGGCACTTGAGACCTGGATGATGGGTATTGTCCCCAAACATCTACTGGAGGATGAGACCGATATCATGGGCTCGGATTTTAATACGAACCCTGTCGGGACAGGTCCTTATAGGTTGACGAAGTTGGAGTTCTCAAAAAGTATAGAGCTTGAGGCTTATGAGGACTATTATGAGCGTCGTCCCGGGATCGACAAGATAGCCCTACATGTGATCGTCGATCCCATGACACGTTTTCTGATGCTCAAGTCCGGTCAGCTCGACATAGGTCTGCTTGAGGCGATGCAGAGGGAGCGTCAGATCGATGAGAGCTTCTTCAAAGCATTCAATACACTTGAGGATATCTCCTTTACGTATACTTACTTGGGATTTAACCTGCGACTGAAGAAATTTCAAGATCCCCGTGTACGTAAAGCGCTCTCCCTTGCTATCGATCGAGATGAGATGGTCGATATCCTCTTCTTGGGACATGGACGGGTCTGTACGGGTCCATTCCTTCCCGGGGGGATGGCATTTAACAAAGAGGTAAAAGCGCCCACACGAAATATGCAAGAGGCTAAGCGGCTTTTGAAGGAGGCGGGTTATGATGAAGAGAACCCTCTCTCGTTTGAGATCGCTACATCTAATGCAAGCTCCTTGCGCCCCTATGCTGCGCAGATCCTTCAGCATCAACTCTCTGAGGTCGGTGTAGATGTAAAGCTTCGTATCATGGAGTGGCAGGCATTTTTGAACATGGTCGTCTTTCCCCGGGAGTTTGACACGGTCTTACTTGGCTGGTCCCTCTCATTAAGTCCTGATCCCTATCTGCTATGGCACTCAGACAACGATAAAGAGGGGGCTTTCAACTTTATCGGTTATCACGATGACAAGGTCGATCAGCTGATCGAGACCATGCAAAACACAGTAGACCGTGAAGCTCTTGCTGAGATACAGCAGGAGATATTTGCGGAGATCGTGGAAGATGACCCTTATCTTTTCCTCTACATCCCAAACAGTATCACCGTGGTCAATCGTGATATCAAAAATATAGAGAAGAGTATGAACGGTATCTGGCACAACTTTATTGACTGGGAGAAAGCGAAGAGATGACGACTATTCTTTTTGACCTAGACGGTACGCTGATAGATTCGACGGAAGCTATTTTAGAGAGTTTTCATCACTCCTACACGGTTCATAAGCGTAGCGTTCCTGATGATGAGACGATCAAGGCATTGATAGGATATCCGCTGGATGTGATGTATCTTGAACTGGGCATCGAAGCAGAGATGGTACAGACATTTGTCGTGACCTATAAAGAGCACTATAGAGAGATATCAAGAGAGAAGACGGTACTGCTTGAGTGTGCCCGTGAGGCGATCGAAGAGGCATCGCGATTCGCTCGTCTTGGTATTGTGACGACGAAGACAGGACTCTACTCACGTGAACTGCTGGAGCACTTTGGTGTGATGGACTATTTTGAGGTATTGATAGGTCGTGAGGATGTGGAAAATCCGAAGCCACACTCGGAGCCGATCGACAAAGCAATCGAACTTATGGGTTGTGAACGGTCATCTTGCTGGATGATCGGTGACACTCGTCTGGACGCAGGTTCTGCGAAGAACGCAGCGATCGGGTGTGTAGGTGTGACGACGGGGTATGATAATCATGAGCAATTATCAACATTAGTTGATGTTATTGAAAAAGATGCACTTGAAGCGGTACGCTTTATCAAATATATGGGGATGAAATAACACACATCAGCTGCCATTATTTATAGGCTGTAGAAGTGAAGCTACATTTAAGAGCATCTTTCATAGAATACTTCAAATACTAGAATAAATATTATTCTTTTAATTTATTTTTGATAGAGGGAGAATTCATGCTCGAGATCAGATGGCATAGTCGTGCCGGACAGGGTGCAGTAACTGGAGCTAAGGGTCTGGCGGATGTCGTTTCGACGACAGGCAAAGAGGTCCAGGCTTTTGCATTTTACGGATCTGCAAAACGCGGGGCTGCGATGACTGCGTACAATCGCGTAGACGATAAGCCTATCATGAACCATGAGAAGTTCATGCATCCTGATTATGTACTTGTGATCGACCCGGCTCTTGTCTACACTGCCGATATTACGGCACATGACACAGATGAGACGGTGTACATCATCACTACACATATGAACACTGAAGACCTGGTCGCTTCTCAGCCTAAACTTGAAGGTAAGAAGATACATACAGTCGACTGTATCAAGATCGCACAAGAGACTATCGGAAAACCGATCCCAAATACACCGATGTTAGGTGCTTTGATGAAGATCTCAGAGATGTATGAGATCGATTTTTTCAAAGATAGCATGATTCGTGTACTTTCGAAGCTGCCACAGAAGATCGTTGATGCCAATATGGTCGCGATCCAGCGTGCATATGATGAAGTTCAGTAAGGAGTAGATGATGGAAAATAATGGATGGAATGAATTTGAGATCGGTGCGATGCTCCGCTCATTTGATGGAGCAGCGACCAATATCGCTACAACACACACGGAAGACCGTAATTACTCAAACTCTAACTCGTTTACTGCTTCTGTAGCGGATTGGCGTATTGAGAAACCTCTCTTCAACAAAGACTACTGTATAGACTGTCAGTTCTGCTGGATCTACTGTCCTGATATGTCGATCATCTCGCGTGATAAGAAGATGATCGGTGTGGATATGGATCACTGTAAAGGGTGTGGTATCTGTGTCGAGGTCTGTCCGACAAACCCTAAATCACTATTGATGTATGCAGAACAGCAAGATGAAGATGTAGCACTCGCAGAGTGGCCAGAGAAAGAGACAAAGGAAAAATAATGGCATTTGATAAAATGGAATTGCGCGACATCGAAGTTTGGGACGGTAACTTTGCTGCTGCTCAGGCGATGCGTCAGGCTCAGATCGACGTTGTCGCAGCTTACCCGATCACGCCATCGACGCCGATTGTCGAAGGTTATGCAAAATTTTTGGCTGATGGTTATGTAGAAGGCGAGTTTGTCATGGTCGAGTCCGAACATGCTGCGATGTCAGGATGTATTGGTGCTGCTGCTGCAGGTGGGCGTGTTGCAACGGCTACCTCTTCTCAGGGTTTTGCACTGATGGTAGAGACACTTTACCAATCTTCAGGTATGCGTCTGCCGATCGTCTTGAACGTCGTCAATCGTGCCCTGGCCGCACCACTGAACGTCAATGGTGACCATTCAGATATGTATCTTGGACGCGACAGTGGCTGGATCCAGCTTGATGCTTACTCCCCACAAGAGGCATACGACCTGAACTTCATCGCTTTCAAAGTGTCTGAAGACCATGATGTACGTCTACCTTGTATGGTCCATCAGGACGGTTTTATGACTTCACATACAGCGCAAGGTGTAAAGACCTTCACTGATGATGTGGCTTATGGTTTTGTCGGTGAATATAAGCCGATGAACGATATGCTTGATCTTGATCATCCTGTGACACACGGTGTTCAGACTGAAGAGGACTGGCATTTTGAGCATAAAGCTCGTCAACACAATGATCTGATGACTAAAGTCATGCCGAAGATCCAGGAAGTGTTTGATGCCTTTGAAGAACTCTCCGGGCGTAAATATAACATCGTAGAGAAGTATGATATGGATGATGCGGATGTCGCTGTTGTCTGTATGGGTACTTCTGTCGAGACTGCACGTGAAGTAGCCAAAGAGATGCGTGCTGATGGCATCAAAGCGGGTGTCGTCGGAATACGTGTATTACGTCCTTACCCATTTGCTGAGATAATAGAAGCACTAAAAGATATCAAAGCAATAGCTGCACTTGACCGTTCGTCTCCAAATGGGGCTCCGGGAATGTTGTTCAACGAACTTGCTGGTGCACTTTTCAACACAGACTCAAAAGCTGCTCTTTCAGGATATGTCTATGGTCTTGGCGGACGTGACTTGACTAAAGCGCATCTGGTGGATCTATATAAAGAGTTACAGGCTAATGCGGATGCAGGTAAAGTCCTGACTCCATTACAACAGTTTATCGGCGTACGCGGTCCGAAACTAGCTTATTTATAAGGAGAACAGTATGAGTGAAATCAAAAAGATCAAAAACTTAAAAGAGTTCTCAACATCAGCGGACCGTTTTGAAGGTGCAAACCTTCTCTGTCCGGGTTGTGCACACTCTATTATCGTACGTGAAGTACTTAATGCGACAAATGATGACATGATCCTTTCTGCAGCGACTGGTTGTCTGGAAGTCTGTACGGCAGTCTATCCATATACCTCTTGGGATGCTTCATGGATCCACATCGGATTTGAGAACGGTTCTACAGCGGTTGCCGGTGCAGAAGCGATGCATAAGGCACTTAAGAACAAAGGACGTCTGAAGCAGGACCGTGATCCTAAATTTGTATCGTTTGCAGGTGATGGTGCCTCTTACGATATCGGTTTCCAGTGGATCTCCGGCTGTTTCGAGCGTGGACACGATATGATGCACGTCGTTCTTGACAATGAGGTCTATGCAAATACTGGTGGACAGCGTTCATCTTCAACACCTATCGGCTCAAGTGCGACTACTTCACCTGCTGGACGTATCAGTTATGGTGAGAAGCAGAACAAAAAAGATATGCTGGCTATTATGGCTGCTCATGGTTCACCATATGTCGCGCAGGTCGCACCAAACAAGTGGAAGAACATGATCAAAGCTATCCAGCATGGTTTTGAGGTCGAAGGACCTGTCTTTATCAATGCGATGTCTGCTTGTACTACTGAGTGGAAGTTCGCTCCTGAAGATACTATTGCTATCTCAGACCTTGCGACAGACTCTCTTGTCTTCCCACTGTATGAGATCATAAACGGTGAGAAACTGAACATCACTTATCGTCCTAAGAACGTTGTACCGGTAGAAGAGTACCTTGCAGCACAGGGACGTTTCAAGCACCTGTTCAAAGATCAGTATAAATACCTGATCAAAGAGTGGCAAGAGCGTGTAGACCAGAAATGGGACTACCTCCAGCGCCGCGAAGAAGCAAGCGTCTAACTGCTGCTTCTCCCTCAGGGGCCTGTCTCAGGTCTCTACTTTCTTCAAGACCCTCCTTAAAAATAGACGATTATCAGTCATAATAACACTCCCTTAACACTTCAGGAATATAGTACCCATTAAAAAGGTGTACTTTATTAACGCTTCAGTAATATGGTACCCATGAAAAGAGAATCCTCAATGTCTAACAGGTATTTTATGACTATCGATGCGGGCACAGGAAGTGGCCGTGCGGTGATCTTTGATGTACAGGGACGTCAGATCGCGATAGGACAGCAGGAGTGGACACACCTGAGTGAACCTGATGTAGCCAACTCCATGGGCTTTGATTTTAGAGTAAACTGGAAACTCCTCTCCGTATGTATACAAGAGGCTATCAGCCATGCAGGGATACATAGTAGTGAGATCGCTGCAGTCACGGCTACAAGTATGCGTGAGGGGATACTTCTCTACGATAAAGATGGAACTGAGCTCTTTGGTATGGCGAACGTGGACGCTCGTGCTGACAGAGAAGTCAAGGAGCTAAACACTCTTTATCCTGATGCCGAACGCAGGTTCTATGAAGAGAGTGGACAGACCTTCGCGTTGGGAGCACTGCCAAGGCTGCTATGGGTCAAGAAGAACCGACCGAAGATGTATGAGAAGATAGCTTCGATGAACATGATAAGTGACTGGATATTGACCAGACTTAGCGGTGAGATAGCTACAGACCCGTCTAATGCAGGTACAAGTGGGATATTCTCATTAGAGAAGAGACAGTGGGCACCTGAGATGGCACGAGAGCTGGGCCTGAAGGATGATATCTTTCCTCCAGTGTATGAACCAGGGACTATTATTGGTGAAGTGACCCGAAAGGCTGCTGAAGAGACAGGACTCTCTGTTGGTACACCGGTAGTCATGGGTGGTGGTGATGTACAACTTGGCAGTGCCGGACTGGGTGTAGTAAGGCCTGGTCAAGTGGCAGTCCTTGGTGGGACCTTTTGGCAGCAGTTGGTAAACATGCCGACAGCAAAGACAGACCCGAACATGGATATTCGTATCAATCCACACGTCATCGAGGGTATCTCACAGGCTGAAGGTATCACGTTCTTCTCAGGATCAGTGATGCGATGGTTTCGTGATACGTTTGCACAGGATGAGAAGCGTCAGGCTGCAGAGATGGGGATAGATACCTATGAGCTGCTTGAACGCATGGCTGCAAAGGTCCCGGTGGGCTCGCATGGGATACTGCCTATCTTCTCAGATATGATGCATTACGGTAGATGGTACCATGCAGCACCGTCGTTCCTTAACCTGTCACTTGACTCGCAGAAGAGTTCCAAGGCAGCACTGTTTCGTTCACTGCAGGAGAACGCTGCTATAGTCTCTATGCTGAACCTGGAGTCTATCTTTCGTTTTACCGGGGTCGAGACAGATACCATCACCTTTGCCGGTGGTGCCAGTAAAGGTAAGCTGTGGAGTCAGATACTGGCTGATGTGACCGGAAAGGTCATTCACATACCCGCTGTGAACGAAGCGACAGCACTCGGCGGTGCATTTGCGGCAGGTGTAGCTACGGGTGAGTATACATCCATCGAAGATGCAGCAGATTCACTGGTCAAATGGCAGCGCAGTCATGAACCAAACAGTAAGAATAGAGTCCTTTACACCGATATCTCGCTTAGATGGCAAGAGGCTTATAAAGCACAACTCTCATTAGTGGACAAAGGTGTGACGACCTCTATGTGGAAAGCCCCGGGTCTATGATCGACTTCGATCATATGAGCACTCTCGTAAGGTCTTGAAGAAGCCTTATAGATGTATCTGACAAAAGAGGATGACCATGAGTATCGCTTTGGTGATCATGGACCGAAATATCTGACCAAGGGAGAAAACGTCGATCTTGGCATTGTCGTCATCACTCCAGGTGAAGCACACCCTTGTCACAAGCATGTGAACCAGGAAGAGTCATTTTTGGCACTAGAGGGTCAATGTGATGTTTGGGTGGATGGAGATCTGGTCGTCTTGAAAAAAGGGGACTATCTTATCTGCGAAAAGGGTGAAGCTCACTTTTTCAACAATACCAGTGAGAATGATTTTAAAGCAGTCTTTATCAAAGCACCCCACCTTGAAGTGAAAGACAGTGTCTATATCAAGTGGCAGCCCGGAGAGGTGTTTGTAAAAGAGCAGTGATCTACTAGGTCTGGCTAGAGTGTCTCTTCACCCAGTATGATCAGGTTCTCAGAGAACTTGTCATCTACATGGACCTCATAATTTGATTTATAGTGTTTGTAGTGTTTTGAGTTCTTATGTCCATCAAGGGCGTCTTCGTTTTCCCATGCTTCTATAACGATAAAACGTTTTGGTTCACTCTCTATCTGGTAGATATTGTATTTTAGACATCCATCCTCTTGACGTGATGGTACTACCATCGCTTCGAGCATGGACTTGATCTGTTGGATATGGTCATCTTTTGCGATGAAGGTCACTTTTTTAGTTATTTGCATCTCTGTTTTCCTTTGCTTTTTGGTATAAATATCACTATTTAGCTCTTAGTTTTCCCCAGTTTTGCCTGTTCAAGTTCCCAGTACTCCATGGCAAAGATATCTTTTGGTTCAAGGCTTTCCCAGCCGCCAAGCATCTCAGCGGTAAGCATGGCAGTGATGGTATGTTCGACGATATCTGCGATGACTCCGGCCTCTTTCTCATCTTTTCCAAAGACTACGGCACCGACACCTTTGATGATGGCATAGCGTGGAGCTAGATCGAGACAGATATGCTCTGGTGAAGCATTGGCAGTGAAATACTCCTTGTAGGCCTGGACGAACTTACTAATACCTGCTTCTGCATCTGTATCTATGATCGCCGGAAAAGGTTTGATGCGTATGACATGTTCAGGTGTGAGGTTACCGTTATGGACGATGGACTCAAGATTCTGGTTTTTTGAGAGGCTGCAGGCATTGATGGAGTCGATCTCTTTAAGTATGACATCATATCCACGAAGTTCAGATACTTCCCTCTTTAGTGCATCAAGCATATCTGTTCGAAAGTCGCCAGAGATACATTTTGGGTAGAGCAGGGCAGCTTCATATATGAACTTCTCCGCCTTGGTGACGAGCTCGATACTCTTCTCATAACTTTTTTTGGCATCATCATCGAAGGTGAAAAGCCCATGGTTGAGCAAGACGATGCCTTCGAGTTTACTCCAGTCGATGTCTCGGGTCCGTTCATAGATATCTTTGGCAAGCAGAAAGCCCGGCATGACATAATCGATGATCAGGACGCTATCGCCATAGACCTCCTCGATATACTCTTTACCATCAGGTGAGTTTGAGATGGTGACGACAGCATCAGCATGGGTGTGATCGACAAAATCAAAAGGGATGATAGCATGTAAGATCGCTTCAATGGAGGGATTGGGTGCTTTCTCATCACGAAGTGCAGCGCGCTGCTCCTTGACCATCTGTGTGTCACTTAAGTGATCGCGTGTGGCCATCTCTTTAAGTGCGTTCAGGTCTACAGGTGAGAAGCCGGCCTCTTCGATGCTCGAGAGGTCCCATCCACTGCCTTTGACATAGAGAGTACCGTCTATCTTTACGGAGGTGTTACCACCGCCGTGCAGTACGAGATCGTCTGAACGTCCAAGAAGGCGTGAAGTGTAGACCCGCATAGCCAGCTTGGAGTCACCTAATGTCTCCGCATATTTATCATCAAACAGACTCTTCATCATCGCCCCTTACGTTATCGGTGAATTATAACTTATGGAGCTGTGATTTGCTAAAAATAGTCGTATACTTTTAGAAAGTACAGATAAGAGTGAGTCTTGACTGCTCCCACTTTTGAAGAGTTTTTAAATAAAAGCACAATGAATCTTTCAGGTACGATCTTTAGAGCTGAGATTTAGTCGATTATGCTAATATATGCAAAAATCTCAGAGGATTTACTATGCCACTATTAGATAGCTTTACCGTTGACCATACGATCATGCCGGCGCCGGCTGTACGACGTGCTAAAGGGATGCAGACACCTTCAGCGGACAGATTGACTGTCTTTGATCTGCGTTTTTACAAGCCAAACGAAGATAAGATGAGTACGAAGGGTGCTCATACTCTTGAACATCTCTTCGCAGGTTTCATGCGTGAGCATCTGAACTCCCAAGATACGGAGATCATCGATCTCTCGCCTATGGGATGCCAGACCGGTTTTTATATGAGTGTCATCGGTGATCCTACTGAGGATCGTGTCGCTACTGCCTGGAAGGAGTCCATGAAAGATGTACTGGATGTCAAAAAGCAGAGTGATATCCCTGAACTGAACGTCTATCAGTGTGGTACTTACAAGATGCACTCACTCGATGAAGCGAAAGGCATCGCGAAAGATGTCCTTGACGCAGGTATAGGCATTATGGATAATGATGCACTTAAGCTAGATATGAAAAAAGTGGAGGCTCTGGGATGAACGTACTTCTTCCTATGGATAGCGACAATACCGAAGAGAGTCGGCTTGTAGGCATCTATGAGGCTAAAAAATGGGCGATGGTCGTCATCGAAGAGGGTCGAGTGGTGACGATCAACCATTATGATACCCGTGACGCAGTGACAGAGTGGGTCGAAGCAGTAGTCGTGACTGGTGATTTTGAACCGGTGATGTCTTTCATCGAGGAGCAGGTGATGGTCCTTGTGGCACATACACAGCGAAGCATCGATGATATCGTCGAGGCTTATCTGTTTAAAGAGCTGAACGAACTGGCGATCTAGTCAAGATGAGAAAAGAGTATGCCGAGTTCTTGCAGCTGTTTCATCCTCAGCCAGGTTATAAGGTCCAGCAGGTCACGACCCATGCTGATGGTCTGACAAAGGTCCTTGCTGACTTTATGCTCCCTTATGATGGTCGCCTGGCACTCTCGATGTATCCGGGTGAGCATCAGGAGTTCGAAGCATCAGAGTACCTCAAACCTCAGATCGTATCTGACTTCAGCAAGCCTTTTAGAGCCCTTCCCAGAGATAATGATATCATCGTTCTTGATGATATCCTGCATCGTCATGCATTTCCTGAACGCATCTTAAAAGCCTGCTACACGACGCTGGCAAACACCGGAGAGGTCATCATCATGGCTCCCAAAGGCGAGATGGATGTCAAGCAGTTACTGGAAGATCTCGAAAACATGGAGTACCGCGCAGGCAACCAGATAGATATCTTTAAAGACCGAGACCTGATCATGGCTAAAAAGATGCATATGTGGGGTAATGGGCTTTGAGTCTGTGCGTTCCAACACGGGGTCATGGGTTGACTTTTTCCTTACCTAGCTTGCTCAGGTCGGAAAAAGTAAAGCCTTGACCTCCTGAGGTCTATACAGTTTATAATGAAACGAGCAATTTAAATGAGAGTAAGACCTATTCGTCTGAACAGCCTATAAAGTACACTTTTTAGGCATGATAGCACGTGACAATTGCTAGATTTTTAGCGAAGCAAAAAACGACGCTGTGACGATTCCGTGTTTAGCGCTCCACTGCACTGGGCTTTAGCCCTTGTCACCACTGACGTCTATACAACCAACAATATACGGGTTCAAGGCTTCACTTTTTACTATCTTCGCAAGCTCGATCAGCAAAAACTGAACCCATGACCCCTGTCACATAACTCTAAAAATCCCATAAATGAGTCAATACATGCCCCCATTCAACGACACAACCCACACCATGGTCAAAAGTGAGGACAACACTTATACTGCCTTTTCGACTGAGTACAATGAGCACTACCACTCGACTCGTGACGGTGCACTCAAAGAGTCTCTCTACAAACATGTCATCCCTTCCTTCTTAACGCAACAGCATAAAGATGAGATCACGATATTGGATATATGTTTCGGACTGGGGTTTAACACACTGGCGACACTCTACTACCTTCGCAGCAACACTATAAATAAAAAGATCACGATATACTCCCCTGAACTCGATGAAGCATTAGTCAGGTCGTTAAAGGATTTTACCTATCCGGAGGTCTTTGCACCTTTTATAGAGATCATCAATACGCTTTCGAAAGTGGGTCGATATGAGGATGAGAAGCTGCTGATAGAGCTATATATCGGTGATGCTCGTCTCTATCTGCAGGAGTGTGACAAACGCTTCGATATCATCTACCAGGATGCGTTCAGTCCGCAGGTCAATCCGATGTTATGGACGATGGAATATTTTGCTGATATCTCAAGGCTGATAGCTGATGACGGTGTTCTGACGACCTACTCAATAGCACTCAAGACCCGTCTGGCACTCTATGAGAACGGATTTGATATCTATCTTGCCAGTGGGGAGGATATGCGGGATTCGACTATCGTGTCAAAAACAGTACTTTCCGGATTTAAAAAGGTGGATATGCCGCATAAGATCAGCTGTAATCCGACTGTCAGACCGCTGAAAGATAAGGGGTGAAGAGGGAGCGTCATGACACGGGGTCATGGGTTGACTTTTTTCTTGCCAAGCTTGCGTAGGTCGAAAAAAGTCGTGTGTCCTGTGCCATTGGTTAGCTCTGGATGAAAGCCTTGACCCCATGAGGTCTATACGGTAAATGATAAAACGAGTGATTTAAATGACAGTAAAAATAGATTCGTCTATACAACCATTTCTTCTTTTAATAAAGTGAATTGATCTGTTCGACTTCGTTCCAGGAGAGAGAACCTTTTTGATGTCTTAGAAAATGGGCGATATAGCGGGCAAACATATCGGTCTCGATATTGACGGTCGAACCCTTTTTATACTGACCAAAAAGTGTCTCTTTCATCGTGATGGGGATGATGGTCAGACGAAAGCTTGTCTCCATGACATCATTGACCGTCAGGCTTACTCCGTCTATTGCGATCGAACCTTTTGGGACGATATAGGGGATGAACTTCTTATCTACATCGATGAAGACATCATAGCTGTTCCCATTGTCTTTGATCCGTGCGACAGTCCCGA
>JAUWRZ010000138.1 GCA_030610325.1 Sulfurimonadaceae bacterium
GAGATCTGCACGTCCTGTCGTCTCAGGCGTGAGAGCATCTTCTCCAGCAGCTTGGGTGTAAGATGTTTGCTCTTACTTGCAAGCACCTCCTTCTCCGACGAGAAGGAGACATCGATAAGCAGTGATGTGATGGTGCTGTCGCTCTCTATAAGGTCAATAAGTGCATCATTGATATAGGTATCACCACTGAGGACAAAAGCCTGAGAACCTTTTTGTACTTTATAACCGCAAGTAGGTACTGTGTGGTTTGCTTCGAGTACTGTTATCTCCACCCCCTCGATCGCTATGGTGTCTCCAAAACTCACAGAGACAAACTCCAGCACCGGCTTCTCGATCCTCTCTAACTCTATCTTCTCAAAATCAGGCCATATGTCCCAATTTAGAAGATGTTCTCGAAGGGTGACCATGTTCTCATCCAAGGCATAGAGCTTTAAAGGCTTGTCACTGCATGCAAAGTGGTTCTCAAGGATAAAAGGGAGGTCTAGAATATGGTCGAAATGAGTATGGGAGATAAAGAGATGTTCGATCTCACAACAAGAACCCTCCAGACCCTCTATTACGTTTCCGGCATCGATGACGATGTTTCTGCCGATCAAAAACGATGAGGCCTTGCCATTGTAAGAATAGCTTCCATCAGCTCCGAGTACTTTTATCATCTGACCCCTCCGGTAGGCATCTAAACATGTATTTGATAACATTATTACATAATATTAGTGTCAAATGATTTAAAGAGACCTCTATATCATCAAAGGTGCTTTTAAAGCTAGCCTTAGAAAGAGACATCTGGTGCAGGCTTGCCAATATGGTACCCTTGGGCATAATCAACACCTATCTCTCTCAGGATATCCAATATCTCCTCACTCTCGACAAACTCGGCAATACTCTGCATATGAAGACGTTTGGAAAAGTCCACGATCCCCTCTACCAATATCCTGGAGTTCTTGTTGGTATCGATGTTCTGGATAAGTGAGCCATCGATCTTGATATAGTCTGCCGCAAGCTGCAGTACATGAGTGAAGTTGGAGTAACCACTTCCAAAGTCATCGATAGCTATCTGGACACCAAGCTGTTTTATCTCCCAAATACTGCGAGAGAGAGCATCATAGTTGTCGATAGCCTCACTCTCAAGTATCTCAAAGATAAGCCTGTCTACACCATCAAGACCATCCAGCCGCTTCTTAAGGTGTGTCATCATCTTCTCATTGGAGAAGTCCTCCATGGAGAGGTTCACAGAGATACTCCCTTTATAGCTCCTAAGCTTATCAAGCACATTGTCTATCATCACCTCAGTCAGCCTGAAGTACTGTTTTGTCTGTTTGGCTACAGGTAGAAAAGCACCCGGAGGAACGACATCATCACCCTCTATCATCCGGACAAGAGACTCGTGTTTTTGTACGGTATTGGAGGCTATATGTAAGATAGGCTGATAGTAGGAGACTATCCGTCTCTCTTCGATCGCAGATTTGACTCTTTTGACCATCAGGATGTTGTCCTTATACTGACTCTCAAGGTTTAAGCTCTCATCATAGACAAAATACTCCAGATGCTCCGTCTTAGCGACTTTTAGTGCCATATCAGCTTTGACCAGCGCCTGCTCACCTGTCCCAAATCCGATGGTGACTGAGAACGTGATCTCCTGTTCATCAGTCACTACGAACTGTGCCTTCGCTATCTCGATCTCATAGTGGTGGACCAGGGCTACAAACTCATCTATGCCAAAGACTCCGATACCCAAGATGGCAAACTCATCCGCATGCAGACGGTAGAGCCTGAAGAGATCACTTTTTATCATCCCTTTTAGCTTGTCTGCCATCTGCTTAAGAAGAGCATCCCCACTGGTGATACCATAGTAGTCATTGATGGTCTTGAAGCCATCGATATTGATCAATGCGATGTTTGGTGCTTTGACCTTCATCATATCTTCGAGAAAACGACTCCTGTTGGGCAGGGATGTCAACTTATCGATAGTATAGATATCCCGGATCTCTTTACGCTTCTCGACTAGTTCACTTACATCATGCTTGATGGCGATAAACTCTTTTATCATGCCTTGTTGGTCGAGTATAGGAGTGATGGTCAACTCCTCATAATATTTTCTACCACTCTTGGAGACATTCTCTATCAGACCGTGCCAGACCTCTCTATCGAGGATCTGTTCCCATATATGTCTATAGACCTCAGCACTTACATCCTCAGGCTTGAGAAGACTGTGGTTCTTGCCTATGAGCTCCTGCCTTGAGTAACCGCTGATCTTACAAAAGGCATCGTTCACATAAGTGATATTACCATGCAGGTCACTCTTGGACACAATAGCACTCTCATCAAGCGCTTTTTTATACTCATCAAGCATCGAGACACTGTTCTCAAGGTCATAAGTACGGTTTTCGACCTGCGCTTCAAGTGAACTTGAGAAGTGATGGAACTTATAGATCAAAAAGCGGATGGCGAAGAAGAGGCCAGTAAAAAGAAGCATGTTGTAAAGTACGTCTATCCAGAAAGAGGAGGCAAAATAGTTTGATACTCCCGACTCCGGGACTTTGATGCTTAGTATCCCGCGGATATCACCGAGGCTGTAATCATACGCCTTATCGTACCTCTTTTGTATGAAGTCCGGGGCGTTCTCTTTTGGACCATGGCACTTTAGACACTTCTGCGTGATCTTCAACGGCAGTGCATATTGGTAGTAGGATGTGTTATCAGGACTCTCTGACGCAGAGACATAGTCGTAATACTCTTTAGCATCACTGTCAGCGCGAAAATAGTCTATGGCGCGTAACTCCTGGCTATCAGCCATGTTCTTCTCATTGCGCGCTCTGTCTGAGACCGTCTTGATAGAGATGTTTCGAACATTGTCAAGAGAGAAATCATTGGAGATCTTAGCTGCACTAAACGCAGGCAGTGCCGGTAGAGTCTTCTCGGTAAGTGAGAGGTAGCCTTTGAGAAAAAGGTCCTGATAATAGGTACGGTGCACCATCATAAAAGTGCTCAGTATCTTTGATTCCTCTTTAGCGAACTTATATTTATCCTCTTCCATCGTCTTATAGAGATAACCGATCCTAAACAGTGTTATCACCACAAAACCCATCAGCACTATATAGAGTGAACGTTTGGAGATTATGTCCGAATTGATACGAAACTTATTATTTTGCATATTTGACCTTAGCGCGACTCTAAAATACTGTGTACGATCGACATCTTTGACAGTACACTTTTTTGAAAATATTATTCGCAAATATAATATCGACACCAGACGCAAGAACATTAGACTTTCCCCACTCTTTCCCCCTCAGCCCGGAAAGAGCCGAGCTTAAGTGATGCTTCGCTATAATCGCGAAAATCTTTATGAGGACTTTAGCTTTTGAGAAGTCATTACAGTACAGAACTAAACGAGAACAATGTCGGTGAGACCGTCACTCTTGCCGGTTGGGCAAACAGCTATCGTGACCACGGTGGGGTCATCTTTATCGATATCCGTGATAAGAACGGTCTGATCCAGCTTGTCTGTGATCCCGCAGATGATGTCGAGGCTCACAAGACGGCCAATGAGGTACGTGATGAGTTCGTGATCCGTGCGATCGGGAAAGTACGCCTACGCGGTGAAGGTCTCGTCAACCCACGTCTTGAGACCGGGGCTATCGAGATCGTAGTCGATGAACTTATCATCGAAAACCGCAGTGCACCGATGCCTTTTGTCATCGGTGATGAGAAGGTCGGTGAAGAGACAAAACTCAGATACCGCTACCTGGACCTGCGTTCAAAGAGCTCTTTTGATACTTTTCGTCTGCGTTCAAAAGCGGCTATCGCTGCACGTAATGTCTTAGACAGCCTTGGTTTCCTTGAGGTCGAGACACCGATCTTGACCAAATCCACTCCTGAGGGAGCACGTGACTATCTTGTACCAAGTCGTGTACATGATGGCGAGTTCTACGCCCTTCCACAATCCCCTCAGCTTTTCAAACAGCTGCTGATGGTCGGCGGGTTCGATCGCTACTTCCAGATCGCCAAATGTTTCCGTGACGAAGACCTTCGTGCCGACAGACAACCTGAGTTCACGCAGATCGATGTGGAGATGAGCTTTTGTGACCAGGACGATGTCATCGCTGTAGCTGAAGAGCTTATCGTCGGTATCTTTGGCGCAGTAGGTCATGAGATCAAAGCACCGTTCCCTCGTATGCGACACACTGACGCTATGGAGAAGTACGGCTCAGACAAGCCTGATCTTCGCTACGGTCTGGAGATGGTCGATGTCATCGACATCTTTGAGCGTTGTGATAATGAGATCTTCTCCTCTGTAGCTGCTAACGCTAAGATGAACCGTATCAAAGCACTTCGTGTCCCGGGTGCTGACCTTGTCTTCTCCAAACGAGAGATGAAAGGTTTTGAGGAGTATGTCCGAAAGTTCGGCGCCAAAGGTCTGGGTTATTTTCAACTCAAAGAGGATGGACTCAAGGGGCCATTGATCAAGTTCTTCGAGCAAGCCGATATCGATCTGTTGATCGAACGCACACAGATGGAAGTCGGTGATGTCGTCTTCTTCGGTGCCGGTGAGAAGAAGACTGTACTTGACTATATGGGACGCTTCCGTATCTTTATCGCAGAGCATGAGAAGATGAAGCTTGCCGATCCGGATGTCTTTGACTTCAGCTGGGTAGTAGACTTCCCGATGTTTGAAGTCGAAGATGGCAAAGTCAAAGCACTGCACCATCCGTTCACTATGCCTAAAGACCTGGTACATGAGCATATCGAAGATATAGAGTCGATCGCTTACGACCTGGTACTAAACGGTGTCGAACTTGGCGGTGGCTCTATCCGTATCCACAAACAAGACATCCAGGCTAAGATCTTTGAACTGCTTGGTATAAGCGAAGAAGAGGCGCAAGCAAAATTTGGCTTCTTACTTGACGCACTTAAGTTCGGCGCTCCTCCACATGGTGGTTTTGCGATGGGCTTTGACCGTATGATCATGCTGCTTGCCAAAAAGGATAGCATCCGTGATGTCATCGCTTTCCCTAAGACGCAAAAAGCATCATGTATCTTGACCGACGCACCAAACTCTGTTGAGAACGACCAGCTGCGAGATCTGCATATCAGACTCCGCGAGAAAAAACAGCAGGTCTAAGCAGTGGCTTCAAAGAGACTGTTTCTGATCATCGGTGCTCCAGGTTCAGGTAAGACTACTGATGCTGAGATGATCGCCGAGCGTAATAGCGAAAGCATCACGCACTACTCCACCGGTGATATGTTCAGAGCTGAGGTGGCAAGCGGAAGTGAACGCGGTAAGATCATTGACAGTGTCATCAGCAAAGGTGATCTGGTCCCCATCGATATTGCCATCGAGACCATTATCGCAGCCATCAAACGTGCTCCGACTGACGTAGTCATCATCGATGGCTACCCACGCTCTTTGGAGCAGATGAGTGCGCTCGATGATTATCTGCTCGACGAGAAGAGTGTTCAGCTTCTCAATGTCATCGAGGTACAAGTGAGCGAAGCCATCGCACGTGACCGTGTCCTTGGACGTGCACGTGGAGCTGATGACAATAACGAGGTCTTTGACAATCGTATGAAGGTCTACACAGAGCCTCTTGCAGATATTCAAAGTTTCTACACGGACAGAAGCATACTACACAAGATCGATGGTGAACGTACCATCGAGATGATCGTTGACGAGATGGAACTATTCGTCAAAAGCAAGATCTGAGCACCCTCCCTTCCGGGATGTCCAACTACTACGTCTACATGCTGCGTTGCAGCGACAACACCCTCTATACCGGCATAACCACTGATCTGCAACGACGTCTCGATGAACACAACAGCTCCCCAAAGGGCGCTAAGTACACTCGAAACCGTCGTCCTGTCAAGATGGTCTACTCTGAGTCATGTGAAGATAAAAGTGCCGCTTCAAAGCGGGAGTACGTCATCAAGCAGCTCTCCAAGAGAGAGAAAGAGGCGATGGTCAAGTGATCACCTGATCAGAGTGAAGCTATCTTCTCTTCAAGTCGTGGATACTCACGCAGCAACTGCTGCATCCCACCTATATCGAAAGCATCGACCGCGGCATAGAGTCTATCAGCATAGACGGCA
>JAUWRZ010000050.1 GCA_030610325.1 Sulfurimonadaceae bacterium
ATATCTGACACATCGGCACTCACTATCCGATCAGCATCCATAGCATCGAAACGATCACCTATCTTAAGACTTGCCAGATCTACTACCCTGCCATCGATCGACAACTGTGCAAATCCCCGCTTACTCTTAAGTCGGGGGTCATTAGCTTCAAAAAGACGTTGTACGTCTGAAAGTCTTGCTTTTTTATGGTTTATCACACTCTGAAGCGTCCTCTCCAGTTCACCGCTCAAGGGAGCGAGAAGACGCAACGAATACTCGACCTTAAAGTCGATGGTCTGTGAAAAGCGCTCCTTAAGCTGACCTATCTCCTCTTTTTTGTTCATAAGACGCTGCTCGATAGAGTGGCGTTCATAACTCTTTTGAAGATGCTTCAACTGTTCACTGCTACGATGGAAACGCTGCTCTATAAGCGCATCATATTGACTCATCAGCGCATCAATACTCTGCAGCATCTCATGCTGATCGGGTAATATCATCTGCATAGCGGCACTTGGCGTAGGAGCACGCAGGTCAGCTACAAGATCTGATATCAACCAGTCGATCTCATGTCCGATAGCTGAGACGACAGGCGTCTGCGCACTATGTATCGCTTCAGCCACTGCCTCCTCATTAAAAGCCCAAAGGTCTTCCATGCTTCCACCACCCCGGCTAAGGACGATGACATCATAAACTCCAGTATCAGCTGCCTCCAGGGCACGCACGATCGACGGTGCTGCGTTAGCTCCCTGGACGATAGTATCGTAGACAGTCAGTACCGCCAATGGCCAGCGGTGTGCAGCGACACGTTGCATATCCTGCAGAGCCGCACCTGTCGCTGATGTGACGAGGGCGATCTTTCCAGGTATCTTAATAAGCGGCTTTTTAAGCGGCTGATCAAAATAGCCCTTCGCAGAGAGTCTCTGCTTAAGCTGCTCATACGCCAAAGCCAGAGCACCATGTCCGGCAGGCTCGATCATAAAAGCGTTTAGCTGATACTGTCCTCGGGGTTTGTAAAGTGTTATAGCACCATCAAGAAAGACCTTCAGCCCCTCTTCAAGCCGAAAACGGAGTTTGGAAGCATTACCTCGAAACATCACACACCTGATGGAGGCACCGGCATCTTTTAGGGTGAAGTAGATATGTCCGCTGTTATGGTAGGTAATACGGGAGAGCTCTCCTTCGACGTTGACACGGACAAAGGTAGTCTCAAGAAGGTTCTTTATCTGTTCGGTCAGTGTAGAGACCGACAGTGGAGTCGTCATCGTTTTCTGGCGATCAGCAGTGTTGAGATGTCCATCGAGAAGCTTTTGGTAAAAAGCATGTCGAAACCGGCAGCATCGAGCTCTGCTTGCATATTTTTTACCGTCAAAAAGCCTTCGATCGAGTTAGGAAGATACTCATACGCTTCAAGGTTCTTTGAGATAAACCCACCCACTTTCGGTAAGACCTTGTGCATATAGAAATCACGCACTTTACCCAGCAGTGAAGGGTTCTCGTTCTTCATGAACTCCAAGATCACGACCAGTCCACCCGGCTTCAAGACACGGTTAAACTCAGCCAGTCCAGCTTCACGTTCGACGACATTACGGATGCCATAGGTGATGCTGAGGATATCTGCAGAGGTGTCCTCAAGCGGGATCTCCGTAGCTTTGGCTATATTAAACTCAAGGTCGGGAAACTTCTCACGTCCGACACTGACCATCCCCTCAGATGGGTCCACACCGACTATATGAGATACGTTGACACCAGCATTGCCTGCACGGCGCTGCCAATACCCCATCATATCACCCGTTCCACAAGCAACATCGACGATACGCTCTATCTCTTTCTTACCATAGAACTCATAGGCTTTATCGCACGCTTTTTTTCGCCAACTTTTATCTACACCCATGCTCATAACACGATTTGCCGTATCATATGTCGGTGCTATATCATCGAACATCGAGACTATCTTTTCCTGTTTTTCCACTACTGCCCTTTTAACCATATCATCATATCCTCACCTGAACGCAAGCTATGAACTATTTTAAAGTCTTCTCTGTGTTTTGTAAACGGTATTGTACCACCGCTTTTGGGTGCCAGAAAGCAAAGATGACTATCAACAATGCTTTTTGTCAATGCGAACATGCCGGGACCGCCTTCGATCATGATGTTCCTGTACGCATTTATTAACTCAAGACTCCCTGAGATAAAGACCTCTCGACCTTGCACATCAAATAGCGGTATACTTCTGTCAAACTCTTTCTCATGGGAGATGATAAGTACATCCGGAGCCTTGCCATCGACCATCCTTGCATCCAGTGTCGGTCTATCTTTTCGTACGGTGTTACCGCCTATCACCAGAAGATCACAGACGTCACGCATGGCATGCACTTGTCTTCGTGACTCTTGTGTGCTGACTGTACCACCATCGATAGTCCCATCTAAGCGCTGTGCCCATTTAAAAAAGACAAAAGGTCCTTGTTGCCACTTTATGAATGGCGCAAGTAATGCGGCAGCCTCATCACGAAGCGATCCCTGTATGACCTCTACTGCGGAACTTCTGAGTAGCCCTGCTCCCCCTGCAGCTTCAGCGTTAGGATCCTCATGGGCTATATAGACCCGCTTTATACCTAGGTCTTGTACCAATAAGGCACATGAGGGTGTCTTACCATGATGCGAACATGGCTCAAGCGTGACGTAAAGGGTACAGGAGGAGAAGCAGCCGGCATGGTGCTCTCTGAGGTAGTCATGTAAAGCAGTAGCATCATCTATGTCATCAATAGTCTCATCGCCACTGAGTAGACGATAGGCAGCCTTAAGTGCCAGGACCTCGGCATGTGGCCCACCTGACTTTTGATGCGCAGCGATACTGAGTATCTCTCCACGCGAACCAGCCACGACACAGCCTACAGCAGGGTTAGGATAGGTCAGTCCCTGATATTTCCAGGCAGCTTCAATAGCCAGTCCCATCAAAAAGTCGGGACTCATCACCACTCAAAGAATGTTCTGGCTTTGCTAATATCTTTAAGTGCTATGGTACGTTCGCCAGTCTCTTTCTCATCGATGACTATATTACTGCCCTCGGTACGTAGTAACTTACCCCGGAACTTCTCTTTTGACATCGTGGCACCAGTGATGTTCTCACCGATAGAGAGCTTGAAGTTCTCCAATGTCTTGAGCTTACGCTCGATTCCCGGAGAGCTTACTTCCAGACGATATTCACCTGAGATAGGAGGCGTGACATCCAAAAGTGGAGAGATGAGATGCGTAGCCTTGACACACTGTTCCATACTCGTACCACCCTGAGAGATGACACTGATACGGTAGATAGTCTCTTCGCCTTCTGTGACAATAGCAGTATCGTAAAGTCCCAGCCCGATGGACTCGACCATGCTCTTAATATCGGATTCAAGACTCATCGCCGTTCCCCTTCTCTATCTGTTGAAAAAGATCTTCGATCGTCTTGCTCTTTTTCAACTGGTCATCAAACTCAAAAGCGAGTTTTGGACAGCGAAACCAGCCTTGGTCTTTCAGGCAGTGGTCTTCAATAATTGGACGGGCTTTTCTCAAAAGCTTGAGAAAATCACGACGCTCCTGGTCACTATAGCTGTGGGGGTCAAGAAAGACCCGGGCATCGCTACGACCACGAGCACATTTGACTTCTATGACATCTAGTTCGTGCATACGGGAATCATTGAGTTGGGAGAGCGCTTCAGGAATGAGTTCCTGAAGAATAGCGTCAGTACGTTTTTGTTTTATCTCTGCTGGAGTCACAGAGCTACTTTTTGCTCTACTTTAGTGAAAGTCTCGATGACATCGCCAGCCACTACATCTTCATAACCGTTGATGACGACACCACATTCATAGCCATTACCGACCTCTTTGACATCGTCTTTGAAACGTTTAAGTGACGTAAGGTCACCTTCAAACAAGACGACACCCTCACGGATGACACGGACATGTCCACCACGTACCAGTTTACCATCGACGACCATACAACCTGCGACCATGCCGCCAGGGATCTTGAACGTCTCACGGACATCTGCCTGACCCGTGTTCTCTTCAGTGAACTTAGGTGCCATCATACCTGTCAGCATCGCAGTGATATCATCTATAAGCTGATAGATGATCGAGTAGGTCTTGATCTCGACACCTTTCTGCTTCGCTGATGCTTTTACCGCACCGGTAGGACGGACATTAAAGCCAAGAAGTACACAGTTCTCAGAGTTGTTGACCAGTTCTACATCGCTCTCGGTAATACCACCGACACCAGAAGAGATAATATTTACTTTCACCTCGTCATTACGCAGCTCAGTCAATGATGATCTGATAGCTTCAAGTGAACCATGGACATCAGTCTTAAGTACGACTTTAAGTGCTTTGAGTTTACCCTCAGCGATCAGTGACGTCAACTCATCGAGTGTTGTCTTGGTACTGGCAGAGAGCTCTTTCTTACGATCGTATTCGTATCGTTTATGAGCATACTCTCTAGCCTCTTTGTCACTCTCCATAGCCATCAACGTCTCACCGGAGCCCGGCACTTCGTTCAGACCGACGACGACAGCGGACTCACTCGGCCCGATGACCTTGATCATCTTCTTGTGATTGTCTATCAAGGCTTTGACACGGCCATGTGAACTACCACATACGACCGTATCTCCGACACGCAGAGTACCGTTTTGAACGATAACAGTCGCTACAGGTCCACGACCTTTCTCAAGAGAGCTCTCGACTACTACGGCTTTTGCCATAGCATCAGGATTAGCCCTTAGCTCCAGCAGTTCTGCCTGGATCAGGATGTTCTCCAGTAGTCCATCAATACCTGTACCTGCTTTAGCAGAGATAGGCACGAACTCGACATCTCCGCCCCAATCTACAGGTGTGACGCCTTTCTCAGCCATCTGTCCTTTGACAAGATCAGGATTTGCTGTCTCTTTATCCATCTTATTGATAGCTACGATGACTGGTGCACCAGACTCATTGGCATGTTTGATAGCCTCTTCTGTCTGTGGTTTGACACCATCGTCTGCTGCGACGACGATGATGATGATATCGGTAGCTTTCGCACCACGAGCACGCATAGCACTAAAGGCAGCGTGGCCCGGAGTATCTATAAAGGTGATCTTCTTACCGTTTTGGTCGATCGTATAGGCACCAATATGCTGTGTGATACCGCCGGCTTCACCATCAACGACTTTTGCATCACGGATAGCATCGAGTAAAGAGGTCTTACCATGATCGACATGACCCATGATAGTGATGACCGGTGGACGCTCTTGCATACCATCTTCATCAGCTTCGTCTTCATAGGCTTCTTCATAGTTGAAGGCATCTTTAGGGTCGATCGTAGTCACTTCGACTTCGAACTCTTCTGCAAGGATCTCGATCTCATCTTTACCGAGGAAGTCATTCTTCGTAGCCATCATCCCAAGGTTAAAGAGGACTTTGATGATATCAGACATCGGACGATTCAGTTTTTCTGCGAACTCATAGACACGAATATCTTCAGGGATCTCTACATGAGTGATGATTACGTCCTCTTGCTTCTCTCTGGAGTATTTCACACGCTTTCCACGAGACACTGAACGCTTTCGTTGACCTTGTTTCTTGCCAGCGTTACGACCTGCCGGCTTCTTCTCGCGTGGCTTTCTTGGCTGCTCAGGTGGAAGAGCTTTCTTGTCATGTGCGTTCAGGTCCATCAAGACGACCTCACCACCATCAAGGTCCATAGAGACATCAGACATGGCACCGCCAAAGATATCTATGCGTCTACCCTGTTCTTGTTTTCTGGCTTGTGCACCACTTCCAGCGCCTGAACGTTTTTTCTTCGAAGCAAGCTCTTCAAGCACATCGGCACTCATTCTCCCATAACTGGAGACTTTTGCGACATTCTCTACACGAGTATAGACCTCTTCCGCCGGTTTTGGACGTTTCTTCTTTACGATCCTCAGACCAGTACGCTTGATCGGCTTGACCTCTTTAAGAGCAGATGCTGCATGAGGCCTTTTAGTCACTGACTTCTTCACTTCAGGAGCTTTTTCAGCAGGCTCGGCACTTTTGACCTCAGCCTCTGGCTTAGGAGACTCACTCTTTACCGGAGTCTCCTTCGCCGTGTCAGATGCCACTGCAGGTTCGCTTTTCTTACTCTCAGCGACTACAGGCGTCTCTACGGCAGGCTTTACCGTCTCGGCATTGGCAGCTGGAGCCTGCTCCTCTTTTTTAGCAGAGGCTTTTTTGACTATCTTCATCTTACTAGGAGCAGGTTTTTTAGGTGCGCCTGTCATAATGAAATCCATTATCTTCTCAGCTTCTTCCATAGAGACAGTACTTGATGCCGTCTTGACCGACAATCCCATCGCAGAGGCTTTATCGACTACTTCTTTTGAGGCTATACCAAGTTCTTTGGCTATTTCATGGACTCTTACTTTATCTATCATCAGCGATGATCTCCTTTAACTGACTCAATAGCATCTTCGTCTCACCTCTCTTGCACTGTCTTGCCAACGCCCGCTCGAGCCGTTTGTCTTTCAGACATGTTGCGCAGAGGTAGAGACTTCTCCCATCTCCCGTAAACCGATGCAACTCTCTCTCTTTACACTGAAAACGCCACAATGAACTTTGGGGCTCTCTGCTTCGACAGACAATACACATTCGGATAGGTTGAGTCTTTATTCGCGGCATTATAGCTAAAAATTCCTTGATTATCGTTTGATGATCAAACCATCATTATCGAAATCGAGTACTTTAACGGTAAAGTCCGGAAATCTCTGTTGAAATCTGGCTGCGAGCTTCGGCGCATCCTCATCATAGACCATATTAAAGAAAGTCGAGCCGCTGCCCGAGAGTGTGCTCATCAGTGCCCCCTCTTCATAAGCCAACTTCTGGACTGCGAAGAGTTCCGGAAGTATCTTCATCCGCGCTTTTTGATGAAAACGGTCTTGTGCAGCAAGTCGTAGCATCTCCCAGTCCTCATTAAAGAAAGCGGCTACAGTCAATGCAGTGTGTGATAAGTTGTAGACTGCGTTCTCTTTACTATATGAGCGAGGCAGTGCTGTGCGTGACTTGGCAGTAGACATCGGTCTATTTGGGATGACTACGACTGCTTTTAGGTAGTCAGGAAGATGTTTCTTCTGCGAAAACACTTTCTGTTTTTCGACTGTCGCTGCATTAAAGCCACCCATGACCGCTGGAGCGATGTTATCTGGATGTGGCTCATAGACCAGTGCATGATTTAAGATCCGGCGTTTTGAGACACGTACACCCGCAGCCTCATGTGCTGTGGAGATGGCACTGACGATAGCTGCTGAGGAGCTGCCAAGACCGCGCGTCATCGGTATCTGGTTATAAAAGACGAATTTGAAGTTCTGGCGTCGCTGTGTCAATCTTTTATAGTGATCGTTAAAGATACTGACAAAAAGGTTGTTACCCTTAAGGCGAGGATTGTTCTCGCCCTCGCCTTTGATAGCGATACTGAAGAAGCGTGAAGGTTTGAACTCGACCCTGTTACGCAGATCGACTGAGAGCCCCAGAGAATCAAACCCTGGGCCCAGATTGGCACTTGTGGCCGGTACACTTATTATCAACTATTCCTACCCTACGGCACCTATCCCATAAAACGGGACGGTATCCTCTTCAAGATCTTCCAAATGCAGCTGTTGGGGCAGCCTAAATCGATTTAACGGCACCTCATCAAACGTCTGCGTCACTATTGTTGATGAAGTTTTAACAAAACAGAGCTTTCCAACGGCTTTGATAGGCTGGTTTTCATTGAAATAGAAGGCATCTGTCGCTAAAAAAGTGATATTTTCGACGATGGAGATCGTCTTTAAGAAGATATAACTGATCTTGATCGCCATAAAACTTCCCGGTCCCTTGGCATAGACAAGATGGCTGAACTCGTAGCGTGCGCGTAACTCTTTATAGAGCTTGGGCAGTATCTCCGAACTCTTCTCATCACTCTCGATCGTCTCGATAAGAAGACCGTCTTTATAGACCCCCAGTAGCAAAGGAGAGCTTAATGCGATGACGACGAGATCATGCATACGCTTTGGCCATCTCTCTCTCTTCGACACCACTGAGCTCGACCACCTCATAGTTCTCCGGGTCTTTGAGCAGTTCAAGGGTCAATCTATGGTTTAGATCATGGCTGCCTGCGAAGGCCTCATAACTACCTATGAAGTTCATCCCGAGCAGAGACATATCGCCGATAGCATCCAAGATCTTATGGCGTACGAACTCATCACTGTAGCGCAGACCTTCAGAGTTGAGTACTTTCTTCTCATCAAGGACTACCGCGTTCTCCAGACTTCCACCTAGTGCAAGCCCCTTCGAGCGCAGATACTGGACCTCATGCAAGAAACCAAAGGTACGCGCACGTGCGATCTCCTCTTTATAGGTCGCTCTGGAAAGATGCAGTACATAGGTCTGCTTATCGATCACAGGATGTTTGAAGCGAATGGTAAAGTCATACTTCAGCTCTTTCGAGGGAGCGAGTTTGACATATTTGTCACCATCTTTCACCGACACCTCTTTCTTGATACGCATGATCTTTTTAGGTCGTTCCAGACTTGAGACACCTGCCTCATCAAGCAAGATACAGAAACTCGCACTTGAGCCATCCATCACAGGCACCTCATCAGCATCCACGAGGACTCGAAGATTATCGATTCCGTACGCATAGACAGCAGAGAGGAGATGTTCGATAGTAGAGATGAAATAACCATCTTTACCGATAACAGTAGCCATCTTCGTATCTACGACGTTCTCCGGTCTCAGTGGTATCGAGACACCGACATCCTTGCGATAGAAGATGATCCCGCTATTAGCTTCAAGCGGCTCAAGCCGCAATCGGACCGGATTACCCTTATGTAAGCCTATACCGACAAGTTCTACCGGCTTTGTGATAGTAGTCTGGGTCATGTTGATTCCTTGATTCAGATACTTTTATATTTTTGAGAAAGCAATTACTATTCCTCGATCCTAATCAAGGATTATAACAAAAAACGATGGAAATACCGTACTGCACCGATGTTCTTCAGTGCAGTTTAAGGTTTAACAGGCCTTATTTGAGCATAGCTATTGTCGAGCTATGATCTTCTTCGCATTCCTCATCACCTCGGTTATGTTCAAACGGATCCACTGCTTATCCATCCACTCCTGCGGTCGTACGTCCACACCCTGGACCAGGACACCAAAATGCAGGTGATCGCCCAGAACAGAACCGGTCGTACCGGTATTTGCGATCGCTGAGTTAGCTTTAAATCTGTCACCCTCTTGTACATTCACATTCGAACAGTGGGCATAAAGAGTGTAAAGGCCCATCCCATGAGAGACGATAGGCATGTTCCCGTAGATACCGGTATAGTCTGAATAAACGACATCACCACTGTTCTTAGGAGTTATCTTAGCCTGCTTGACACTGGCCATATCTAATCCAAGATGCCACGCTTCACTGACTTTTTTACCTTTATAATAGTAAGAGCGATGATCACCGAACCCACCAAGGATAGAGGCATTTTTCAATGGATACATCGGCTTGATGGAGAAATCACTGATCATATCCTGAGGTACTTTTGAAGTGATCTCATGGATGAGCTTCTCATTCTCGCCACGCACCTCTTCGTTGATGATCTTAAACTGCTCTATACGATCATCGACACCCTGTGTCTCTGCATAATCATCAGCAAGCTGCGCGATCTTGCCTTCAAGATACTTCTCTGACAACTTGAGATTACGTTTACGGTAACTTGATGACTTGATATAAAACGGTATCGTAGCCCGTGATACATTACCGGCATCATCCTCAGCTACTATAGAAGCACGAAAAT
>JAUWRZ010000222.1 GCA_030610325.1 Sulfurimonadaceae bacterium
ACGGTGGCACTGCATCGCTATCTCAGAACCGATACTTCCGCCAGCACCGGTGATAAGTACCCTTTTGTCCTGTATGAACTCTGCGATGACCTCTTCATCCAAGTCTTTGGGATGGCGGGCAAGAAGGTCTTCGATGGAGAGGTCTTCGAGCTTCTCATACTGGGACCCAAGTAACTTCGCACGTTTGATCTCTTTGATGCCAGTTCTGTTCAAGCGTTCAAAAAGGGCATTAAGCTCATCGATACCAAGCTCAGCCGTGATGATGGCAGCTTCGATCTTCTCCTTTTTGATCAGGGCTTCGATCATGCTCTCATCATGCACCTTGACATTACTGATGTAGGTGTTTACCGCACTCTTGTTCTCATCGAGCAGTGCAACAATAGCAACAGGGAAATAGGGGATCTCCCCTTCTACCGTACTTTTGATCGCTGATGTGGTCTTGCTGTTGACACCAAGGATCAGCGTCGGCTTCATAAGATCATTTCGTTCGTTCTCCAACATGATACGTTTAGAGACACGCAGACCACCGATAAGCGAGAGCGATAAGAGAAGATCAATGATCACGACACTTCGTGGGAAGGGATCGATCGTCTCAGGAAAAAGCAGGTAGTAAAGTACAAATACGGCATAAGCCCACAGATGCGCTTTGAGGATGTTCTTCGCTTCTGCAAAGCCAAAGTAGCGCCAGACGATGAAATAGACATTATAGATGAAGAAGAAGATAAGTTTCAGACCGGCTATAAGCAGCAGGACAAACCCAAATGGAGGTAAGAACTCTTCGGTTATCGAAAAATTAAAACGCAATAGATACGCAAGATAGAGCGAAGCCGCAGAGAGAAGCAGGTCCAGGAGCAGAAAGAAGAGGATCCTCTTCACCGAGGTCGGACGGAAAAGGCTCATCTTGAGAGCACCTTTTTGATCACTGCAGATACCCGCTTCACATCCGAATGGGTCATAGCCGTACCGCTTGGCAGGCAGAGTCCCTGTGCGAAGAGTCGTTCTGAAGTGCCATTTGTCAGAGACAAAGCATCCTTAAAGAGTGGCTGCTGATGCATCGGTTTCCATAGCGGTCGACTCTCAATATCCTCCTCTTCAAGTGCAAGCCGAACGCTCTCCGGATCATGCTTCTCAAAGAGCATGGTACTCAACCAGCGATTTCCCTGACTCCCTTCAAGCTCAGGCATAAAAGAGATCTCTTCGATATCACGTAACTCTTCTTCATACCAGTCAAAGATCTGACGGCAGGCTCTAACACGCTCACCTAACAGTTCCATCTGCGCCACACCCATAGCCGCAAGGATATTGCTCATCCGGTAGTTATAGCCCAGCTCCTTATGTTCATAATAGACCGCATCCTCTTTGGCCTGCGTGGCATAAAAGCGGGCCTTCTCCATATAGACACTATCTCTACCGATCAGCATACCCCCACCCGAGGTAGTAAGTATCTTGTTACCGTTAAAAGAGTAGACGCCAAAGTGACCGAATGTCCCACTCTCTCTACCCTTATAAGTCGCTCCCAGGCTCTCCGCCGCATCCTCTATCAGAGCGATGCCAAATTCCTGACAGATAGCCACTATCCTCTCCATATCTGCCAACTGACCATATAGATGAGTGAGGATCAGGGCTTTAGGCATCTTAGGTGCACTCACTACTGCTTCTCTCAACAGATCTGGGTCCAGATTCCAGCTCTGCGCTTCAGAGTCTATGAAATAGGGAGTCGCTTCCTGATATAATATAGGTGCGACGGAGCCGATAAAGGTGAATGTCGAAGCCAGGACTATATCGTCCTTTCCTACTCCAAGTACCCGCAGGGCCAGATGGATCGCAGCCGTGCCGCTTGTCGTCGCCAGAGCATGTCTGACATCAGTATAGTCACAGATGCTCTGCTCAAAACGGTCGACAAAGGGGCCAAGCGGTGCGATGTAATTGCTCTCAAAAGCTTCAGCGATATACTTCTGCTCATTACCGGAGATATGGGGAGGAGAGAGGAAGATACGTTTCACGGACTCACCCTTTTTTTGATGATAGCAGGCACACCTGCTACCATGACAGCATCAGGGATATCATCGATGACAGCACTTCCTGCAGCGATCACGACATCATCACCGATATTGCAGTGTTGGATAATAGAGGCTCCGATGCCGACATGCGTCCTGGTACCTACTTTTACTTCACCCGCAAGTGCTGTGTTAGGACTGATATGGGAGAATGCTCCGAGCAGACAGTCATGCTCTACCGTCGCATGCGTATTTACTATCACTCCTGCTTCAAGTACCGCATCACTGTTGATCACAGCCAATGGCATGACCACACTTCCCTCGCCGATGAGTACTGACGCTGAGACTACTGCTGAGGGATGCACAAGCGTCAACAGCTCAGTATTGCTCTCTTTTAACTGCCGGTAGATGCGCTGACGAATAGCATTATCCCCTATTCCCAAGGCGACTGCTATACCGCTATAGTCGCGACTAAACTCCTCTAGACTCACCGTCTCCGGCTTACTGGTATCATCATCCACCCAGACGATCTCAGTGTAACCGTTTGCACGTGCGATATCTGCGACGACCTTGCCGTGACCGCTTTTTCCGTAAATAGCCAAGGTATCAGTTGTTTCCATTGAACTTCTCTACTGTGACATGATGTTGACTGCTGATATCCTCACGTCTGATGACTTTTTGAAGCGTAAGCCAAGAGATCTTCAGATCCAGCTGCCATGATAGATCTTTAACATAGTATACATCATATTTGAACTTCTCATCCCAACTGATCGCATTACGCCCATTGACCTGTGCCCAGCCGGTGATCCCCGGTCTCACATCATGTCGGTGTCGCTGCTTCTCATCATAGAGAGGAAGGTACTCTATAAGCAGGGGGCGGGGACCGATAAGGCTCATCTCCCCCTTAAGGATGTTTAGCAGTTGCGGCAGCTCATCAAGGCTAAGTGAACGCATGACTTTTCCCACCCTTCCCAGGCGCTGTGCATCAGGTAAGAGTTCCCCTTTCAGATCCACATCATCACTCATCGTACGAAATTTATAGATGGTAAATATCTTCTCATCCCGGCCCGGTCGTTGCTGGGTAAAGTAGATAGGACGGCCCATAAAGATAAGGACCAAAAATACGGTCACAAGGATGATAGGAGAGAGAAGGAGCAGCAGCGATAGTGCTACTGTAAAGTCGATAATTGGCTTGATGTGCTTTTTATACATACACAAACTCCGCATAAAGATCCAGGTACTGCCTCGTAATAGGCTTTATATCGAACTCTTCTACGGCTTTGAGACGTGCACGTCGAGCAAACCTTTTTCGAAGCGTCGCATCTTCTAAAAGTACGCTGATAGCCTCTTCCAGCGCCTTTGAGTCTCTAACAGGGACTAAGAGACCATTGACACCATCTTCCACGACCTCACGACAGCCGACAGTATCCGTCGTGACCATCGGTTTAGCCATAGAGGAAGCCTCAAGCAGTGTTCGAGGCACGCCTTCACGGTAACTCGGCAGCACAAAGATATCGCAGATAGCTATGAGTTCCTTGATATCATCACGATGACCAAGCCATAAGACCTCCGGCCTTTGAAGAAACTCCAACGGTGCACAACTTGGATTACCATCATCGGTATCACCGACGAGGATAAACTTCACATCATCACCTTGTAAAGCAGCTGCAGCTTCATAGAACTCTCTGACCCCTTTATGCCAGATAGCACGGGCGACCATAAGTACGACTCTCTTTTCTACGACATCAAGTCTCTCTCGAAGAGCAGCACTGCGTTGCTCATCGATCTGCTCCATAGAAAAGACATCCGTGTCGATGCCCACACTTTTTATGATGTGTATGGCGTCGGGCTTGATGATACCTTTTTCCTGCAGATAGGCGGGATCATCACTGTTGACAAAGACGACACCCTGAGAGCGGAAGAAAGTAAGACGGTAAGCTGACTCGATGATAAAGCGTATAGTCCTGGACCTGAGATCATCCTCGATATAAAAAGAGCCCAATCCTTCGACAAGGTTCAAGATCGTCGGGATCTTTGCCAGACGTCCGGCGATCGTACCGTAGATATTTGGTTTAGCGGTAAAGGTGTGCAGAATATCGAGTTGAAGCGATCTAAGTACTTGATAGATGGCGTAGATAGCCTGAAGCTCTTTAAAGGGGTTCAGGCTGCCGCGCTCTATCTCATAGTCGATAGCCTTGACACCATGTTCTTGAAACTTATGATAGACACTGCCTTGGGGGCAGATGGCATAGACCGTATGGCCCTGAGCGAGCAGTGCTTCCATGATGGGAAGCCGAAATAGGTATAGGTTCAGATCTAGATGCGACAGAAAGCCGATCTTCAATGTTTAAGCCTGTAGACCTTGGCTAAAGGGGAGACGATGACCGGCTCAAAAAGTGTCTCATCATACTTCTCCAGAACAAACATCTGGACAAAAGCCGACTTATAGTAATTCGCATCCATCACCAAGAACCGGTTATAGTCACGCATAAAGATGACATAGATCTTACCCAAGGGGTTTAAGACCGTTTCGTTGACGACCAACTTTCCCTTCT
>JAUWRZ010000528.1 GCA_030610325.1 Sulfurimonadaceae bacterium
AGAATACCTTTGCTTACAAACTTATGGATCTGCTGATTGGCTACTTTAAGCGCTTTTTGCGCCTCTTCTTTATTACCTTCATCTATAGCTGAACGAACAGCTTTCACGATGTTCTTGAAACGGGTACGGTAAAAACGGTTACGCTCAGTACGTGTCTCTGTCTGGCGAATACGCTTTAACGCTGACTTATGATTTGCCATATATTATCCTTATCATAATTTTTTTAGGGTAGAATGCTACCTGAAAGATTCTTAAATTTAAGTTACATTTAATTCAACCAGTCATAAAAACTACACATACGGAGAAAAGATGAAGTTATTCGGAACAGATGGGGTACGTGGACAAGCAGGGACATTCTTGCATGCAGAACTAGCTATGAGGGTTGCGATGGCAGCTGGTGTATATTTTAAAAAAGATGCCAACACTAAAAAGATCCTTGTAGGAAAAGACACACGTAGAAGTGGTTATATGATCGAGTCTGCTATTGTCAGTGGTCTTACTGCAGTAGGTTATGACGTCATCCAGATCGGACCGATGCCAACACCGGCTATCGCTTTTCTCACAGAGAACATGCGTTGTGATGCCGGCATCATGCTCTCGGCCAGCCATAACCCATTTGACGATAACGGGATCAAGTTCTTTGATTCCCATGGTGACAAACTCTCCGAAAAAGATGAAGCAGCCATCGAAGACCTGATCCATAACACTACCGGCCTGATCAAGGAACAACATGCAAAAGGGGCTAAGATAGGGGCAGCCAAGCGTATAGATGACGTCGTCGGACGCTATATAGTCCAACTTAAGAACTCGTTTCCACATGAACTCAGCCTTCAGGGGATGCGCATCGTACTTGACACCGCCAATGGTGCCGGCTATATCGTCGGACCGACCGTCTTAGAGGAACTTGGTGCCGAAGTCATCACACTTCACAATGAGCCAAATGGCTCAAACATCAATGAGGGTTGTGGGGCACTTCATCCAAAAGACCTTAGAAAAGCTGTCAAACAGTATCGTGCAGATATCGGTTTTGCCCTTGATGGTGATGCGGACAGACTCGTAGTAGTCGATAATGAGGGCGAAGTAGTCGACGGCGATCAGCTTCTGGGAGCACTTGGCCTCTTTTTGAAAAAGCAGGGCAAACTAAAGGGTGATGGTATAGTCGCGACCGTCATGAGCAATCAGGGTCTCGAAGACTCTTTGGAGAAAAATGGCTTAAAGCTCTACCGCTCAAACGTCGGAGACAAGTTTGTCCTTGAAGTGATGCGTAAACACGGTATTAATTTTGGTGGTGAGCAGAGTGGTCATGTGATACTCCACGACTATGCAAAGACTGGTGATGGCCTGATGACAGCACTACAGGTGCTCGCCCTCGTCTTAAGCAGTGGTAAAAAAGCAAGTGAGGTCCTTAGACCGTTCCCTCTCTATCCACAAAAGCTTGTCAATCTACCTATCAGTGAGAAGAGGCCTATCGATAAGATCGAAGGACTTAAAGAACTACTGACTAAACTAGACAAAGGTAATATCCGCCATCTTATCCGCTACTCCGGTACAGAGAACAAACTCCGTATACTACTTGAAG